>JAGPGE010000130.1 GCA_018056145.1 Armatimonadota bacterium | reverse complement strand
ACAGATGCCGCTGGTCTCGATCGCCAATGAACTCAGACGCGCAAGCACGGAGCGTTTCGCAGTCCCACTGTTCGGGGCGTTCGACGGCTTCGCGGTGGAGGGCATCGTCGCCGCCGCCGAGGAGCAATCCGCACCGGTGATCATCGGGGTCTACGGAGGCGCCCTGGAGCACCCGGACGGCCGCCCACTGGTGGAGTACATCAAGGAACGCGCGGAAGCCAGCCCGGTGCCGGTGTCGCTCATGCTGGACCACGGGCGCTCGGTGCCGGAGTGCCTGGAGGCCCTGGACTGCGGCTTCACGGATGTCATGTATGACGGGTCGAAACTGCCCCTGGAAGGCAACATCGCAAGCACTCGGCAGGTCATCCAGGCGGCGCGCGAGAAGGGCGCGGGTGTGGAGGCTGAACTGGGGCATGTGGGACTCGGCAAGGACTACCAGTCCTTCGGAGCACAGCGGGAGGGCTTCACAGACCCTGATGAGGCGGCGCGTTTTGTGGATGAGACCGGCGTGGACTGCCTGGCTATCGCCATCGGCACCGCTCACGGCCTGTATGCGGGGGACCCGGAGATCGACATGGAGTTGCTGGCCACGCTGAGCGCCCGGCTTCCGCTGCCGCTGGTGCTGCATGGCGGCACCGGCTGCTCGGACGAGCAGTTCCGGGCGGCCATCGCGGCGGGCATCGCGAAGGTCAATATCTCCACGGATCTCCTGGTGCAGACGGCCGCAAAGCTGCGGGAGCTTGGCAAGCTGGATACTACGGGATACTTCGACTTCTGCAAGGCTATCAAGGCCAGTTACCGGGAGCTTTCGGTGCGGTACCTGGAAGTGTTCGGAACGTGCGGGAAGTCATTGTGACTGCGCTTTCGGGGCGCGCCGCGCGGCAGCGCAAATAAGGAGAGGACATCTTTCTGCAATGAAGCCCACCTGTATGAGGGACCGCATCATCGCGGTGATCCACGGCTATGAACTGGACCGGGTCCCATTTGTCCAGTATGACGGCATTGCCGCGCCAAACCAGGAGATCTGGGACGTCATCGGGCGCGACAACCTGGGCATTCTGCGCTGGACCGCGGTGCACGGCTTCCACGCGCCAAACTGCTCGACCACGTCGGAGCAGGTGGAGATCGGCGGACGCCGAGGCATGCGCAATACCCTCTCGACGCCCGCGGGGACTCTCAGCGAAGAGCGCCTGTACGAACCCACCTTCAACACTACCGCCGCCCACTCTCATTACGTGCGGGAGCCCAAGGATTACGAGATCCTACTGGCCTATTTGCGGGATATCCAGGTGCGCGAGTACCGGGACGCCTACCTCGCAAACCGCGAAGCACTTGGAGACGACGGCCTGCCACTGGTGGCCGTCGCTCGGACCGCCTACCAGCAACTGTGGATACAGTGGGTGAGCCTCGAAGACCTGGCGCTGCATCTCATTGACTGCCCCGAGATCATGGCGGACGTCATCGCCGAACTGGACCGCATCGAGCTGGAGATCTTCGACTGCGCCTATGCGGTGGCGAAGGACGAGCCGCTGCACTTCGTGGACTTCCCCGACAATATCACCGCGCCGACCATCGGTGAGCGGTACTTCCGGCAGTTCTGCCTGCCCATGTACCAGCGCCTGGCCGAGATGATGCAGGACGTTGATGTGAAGGTCTTCTGCCACATGGACGGCGACCTGAAGCCGCTGTGGAAAGCGATCGGCGAGTCCGGCCTGCGCGGCATCGACTCTTTCTCGCCTCCGCCGGACAATGACACATCGCCCGCCGATGCCCTGCGCGAATGGCCGGAGATGCGGCTGTTCCTGAACTTCCCGTCTTCCGTGCATGCGGCCGAACCCGCAAGGGTGTACGAGGCGGCGATGGACATCCTGCATCAGGCCGGGGCATCCGGGCAGCTTGAGATCCAGATATCTGAGAATGTGCCCCCTGGGGTCTGGCGCAGCAGCTACCCGCAGATCGTACGGGCGATCCATGACTTCGCGGCGGAGATGGCGTAGCAGGTCGCACCGCGCACAGCCCAGACCCGATGGGGACTGCCTGGAGGCGAACCATGAACCCGCTCCTGATCACTGCCGCGCTTCTCATCACGGGCGTGGCATCGGCGACCGACTTCCACGTCTCCCCCACCGGTGACGACGGAAACACGGGACTCGGGGCCGGGGATGACCAGGCCCTGCGCACGATCCAGGCCGGAGTGAACAAGCTCCAGCCGGGCGACACGCTGCTCATCCATGGCGGCGTGTACCGGGAGTCAGTCACCTTTCCCGCGAGCGGCGCGGAGGGCAGGCCCATCACCATACGTCCCTTCGATTCTGAGAAAGTGACTGTGACCGGCTGCGATGTGGTCGAGGGCTGGACGCTGCAGGATGCGGAGAAGGGGATCTGGAAGGCCCCGATGCCCTGGACGCTGGGGCTTGGGCGCAATCAGGTCTTCGCCGGCGGACAGGTGATGATCGAGGCGCGCTTCCCCAACGAGCCCGGTGAGGACCTGGGTATGTACGTTTCCGATCTCTCCCCGCTCTGGCCCACCTTCGGCAAGTTCACGCTCCCGAAGGAGACCGTGTCCGAGCAGCCCGGACGCATCGTCAGCGACCTCCTGGCCGGGCAGCCGGATGACTACTGGAAGAGCGCGTGCTATTACGGGATCCACTACGAGGGTTGGGCGGCGCAGACCGGGATCATCGAGAGGTCGAAGTCGGGCGAGATCAGCGTCGGCGACCGCACGCGCACGTGGTGGTTCGGCGCTTCGTATGGTTCGGGCTACGGCGACACCGAAGGGCGCGGGATGATCGTCGGGCACATGAACGCGCTGGACCGCCCCGGCGAGTGGCACTGGCAGGACAACACGCTGTACTTCATCCCGCCGGACGGTGAGGAGCCGCGGAATGTGGAGGCCAAGCGCCGACAAGTCGCCTTCGACCTGAGCGGGCAGCAGCACATCCGCATCGAGGGGCTGAGCGTGCGTGCGGGTTCCATGCGCCTGGACGAGTCGTCGCACTGCGTGGTCGACGGCTGCGATCTCGCGTACATTTCCCACTACACCCGGCACTATGACATCGGGCAGATCGAGAACGGCCGCAATACCATCAAGTCTGGTGAGACCGGAATCTTCGTCGGCGGCCATGACAACTCGTTCCTCAATTGCGGCGTGCGTTTCAGCGCCGGCGCGGGGTTCTACCTGCGCGGCTACCACCACACGATCCACAACTGCCTGATCGACGAAATCAGCTACACCAGCCACTACCTGAACGCGATCACCGACGCCGTGAGCGACTTCCCGGAGTACGAGAACTTCCTGGTGGGCGGGCATGTCATCACTTTCAACACCATGCGCAATGCCGGGCGCCATTTCTTCAACTTCCACGGGAACGGCACCAGCACCCAATCCCGTGACCGCGCACCGATGGACTACATGGCCACGCTGTTTGCGCACAACCACCTGTACAACGGCATGTTGCAGACCAAGGACGCGGGATTCCTCACCGGCTACTACTGCAGCGGCGGCACGCTGAATGACCTGAACTCCCAGGTTGTGTACAACGTGATGCACGACTGCTACGACCTGGCCGCCATGCGCTGGGGCATCCTCGGGATCGTGTACCTTGACGCGGGCACCTGCGATGTGGACCTGCACCACAACCTGTTGTGGGCCGCGCCAGGTTCCCTGCAGCGGGGCCTGTGGTACAACACCATGTGCGTTGACGTTCACGAGCGCGACAACGTGTTCCACCCCCTGTTCGAGCGCACCAGCGCGGATCTCACCGCGGCGGATTTCCCGGATGGCGTGCCGTTCCGCTTCGGGCATGATTTCGACAACCCACCGGCTCTGCCGGTCTGGCCGCAGATCGACCGCAGCCGCATCGAGGCGGAGAGCAGTCCTTCGCACTCCGACGGTGTGACGCCCTCCGAGTCGGGGCTGTCCGGGATCACCGATGGCGCGTGGTTTTCGCTGGGCAAAGTGGACTTCGACCAGAACTGGCAGTCGGCGATCATGCGCTTCGCCAGCGCGAACGCGAAGATGAACACGGACCGCTCTGGCCGCACTGCCCCGCGCCACACCAAGGCCACCGATCCGCTGGTGATGGAAGTCTCGAGCAATGACGGCCTCGAGGAGAGAATCCGTCGCCATTGGACCTTCATGTACAACGTGAACGACGGTGCCTGGATCCGGTTCAACCAGGTTCCGCTGGGCGAGGGCTACCGGCGGGTGCGCTTCATCTACGGGAACGACGCCCCCGGCGCGCGCTGGGCCGAGGTGCGTCTGGACAGCGTCGACGGGCAACTCGTGGGCCGCGTGGACCTGCGCCAGACCGACCGCAAGCGGGGCGGGCGCATCCAGATCTACGCCCAGGCCGTGGGCGAGCTTTCGGTGGATGCCGCAGGCACCCGGGATGTATTCCTGGTCTTCCACTCCGAAGACGGCCTGCCCGTTGGCGAGTTCGAGTACTTCCGCTTCGAGCAGTACCGTGGAAACGTGGCGCTCCAGCCCAATGAAGTGAAGATGGAACTGCGCCTGGATTCGCCGCAGGGCGAGAAGATCGGTGAGTTCTACCCGCGCGCAACCGGCGGCGAAACAGCGTTCCGAGACCTTGTCGCGAAGCTGGAACCGGCGCGCGGGACGCATGAGTTGTTCGTCTCGGTGCGGTCCGCCAGCGCCGATCCGGTGGGTTTCGCTGATTGGGTCAGCCTTGAGAAGGCCGTGCAACCGGTGGATTACTCGGGCGTTGGCGTGCCGCCGCTGATGCGCGACGGAAAGATGGTGCTGCCCGATCCCACCAACCGCCCTTGCGCCCGGCCGGCGGACAGATTCCCGGCGCGGTCCTCCGCTGCTCCCACTCGCCCGAGGCCCATCTACCGTCTGGCGCGGCTCAAATCGGCGCCCGAGATCGACGGGATGCCGGATGCCTGGACGGGCTCGGACGCCGCGGTGAAGATGACCCTTGCTGAGTCCTTCGACGGCTCCCCTTCCGCCGGACCTGCAAGCACGGCGTGGCTCGGATACGATGAAGATGCGCTGTACGTCACGGTCCGGAACACGGTGAGCAATGCGGCGAGTCTCGTGATCGGCGACCACACCTGGGGCGGCACGGACGCCATGGAGATCGCGTTGCAGGACGGACTCGGCGCGAAACCTGGGCCGATCCTGAACCTGTACGGGTGGCCGGACGGGCACTTTGTCAGCACCGATCAGGCAGGCGCTCCCGCCGATGTCGTGGCGAGACTGGGCCAGAGCGTGAACTACGCAGCCAGAGTCGGCGAGGGTGAGTGGACCTGCGAGTGGCGCATACCTTTTGCGGCCTGCGGATTCACGCCGAAGAGCGCGCCGTCGCTCCTGTGTAATCTCGGCGTCCGGAAGATGGCAGAGAACGCCTGGGTGATCTGGCGCGGCACCGGGGACGCAACCTACCGCGTGGGCAACGCGGGGATCGTCTGCTTTGCCGATGAAGTGCTGGCAGCTGGTATTCCGACGGATGGCCTTCAGGTGCGGCTGGACGCCTCCGCGGAGGGCGCAGTGGTGACGGATAAGGCCGGCAAGGTCTCCCTCTGGAAAGACACCAGCGGCAACTCCCTGGACGCGAAGCAAGTCGACCCGCGCTTCCGGCCCATCTACGCGCCCGAGGGCATCAACGGCAAGCCCGCGCTGCAGTTCCGGGAAGAGCTCTTCACGCGCATGGAAGTGCCTGACCTGGCGGAAGGCAAGATCACGGCCTCCATCTTCGCGGTGGTAAGCAACCCGGAACCGGGCCTTGCGGTGAACCACGACCCGCGCATTTTCACCGCAAGCGACGGCAAGGAGTATGACTACATCTGCGGGCTCGCCTGCACAGTGCCCGGGATGGAGGTTGGCGGTCCGCGCATCATGACCTTCACCGGCGTCGACCGCTGGGCAAAACACGTGCGCGTGGGCTGCTTCTCACCCAATGTACAGACGTTCTTCAAGGGGCACATCGGGGAGATTCTGGTCTACACGCGAGCACTCAGCCTCGAGGAGCAGGAGAGGATCCGCGCGTACCTCACCAGCAAGTGGGAGTTGGGGATGTAGAACCAGCGGCGCCGGAAATCAGAGTCAGACCACAGACCAATCAGGAAACCTGGAGACCTCAGCCATGAACTGCCACTGGGAAGAACTGACCGTCGGGGATTTCGCGCAGGCCGTGAAGGATGTGGGCGGCGTGTGTGTCGTGCCCCTGGGCTGCCTGGAGAAGCACGGCCCTCACCTTCCCCTGGGGACCGACGTTTTCGTGGCCCGGAAGGTGACTGAACTCGCGGTTCAGCAGGAGCCCGCGATCATCTTCCCACCCCACTTCATCGGCTGGATCCACGACGGCAAGCACCACCCCGGCGCGGTGGCATTGCGGCCCGAACTGCTGCTGGAAATGCTGGAGAACATGTGCGAGGAGATCGCGCGCAACGGCCTGACCAAGATCATCCTCGTCAATGGCCACGGCGGCAATGAGCCGATGCTCAACTACTTCGTCTGGAAGGGTATGGCGGAGAAGCGGTCGTTCCAGCTCTACTACGCGCGACTGCGGGATTACTACTGGGCCGAGAGTGACTCGGAGATTCTCGAGACCGGCCACGGCCACGCGGGTGAGGGCGAGACCAGCAGCGTGCTCGCGACCCGGCCAGACCTCGTGCAGATGGATAAGGCCACATCCGCCGGCGAAGCACGGGGGCGGCTGGCCCACCTGCCACCAATGTCCACGGGCTGGGAGTGGCACGCGGACTGGCCCGAGCACCACGCCGGAGACTCGACGCTCGGCACCGCTGAAAAGGGCGAGAAACTGCTAGCGCGGATGGCGCCGAGGCTTGCGGCGATCATCAAGGCGGTTCGCGAGGACAACGCTGTCCAGACTCTGCAGGATGAGTTCTTCTCGCGCATTGACCACTCTCGGGAGCCTCTCGACAAACACTGACAGTCCGCTCAGGGCGTCTGCAGCACGCTAATTGCCCCGAAGTGGAGCGCCACTCCCTCGAAGTCGGCGGGCCGGTACTGGTTCGCCTTCTTCGCGGCCTCGATGGGCACGCTTCGGTCGGGTACGTCCGGCAGAAGCTCAACCGTCACGGTGTGCTCTCCGGCAGGTAGGTTGGATCCGATCTCCAGGCTCCCGATCCGGTAGTAGTACGACCACGGGTCCACCTGCTGCCGCATTCCCCTGTCCACTCCGTCGATGGTAACCTTCACGCGTCCGGTGCCTGGGCCGAAGACGTCGAAGATCCAGGCGCGCGTGCCCGTGAATGTGAACGTCAGCTTCGAGCCCGGCGTCTTCGTGACCCAGAGGCTGTCGAAGTGGTTGTCCCACTTGCTGGCACCGAGCCGCGGAGGGACGACCTCCTCCCACTCCCCGCTTAGCATATCCCGAGTGATCGGTATCTGGACCGCGCCTTCCATGTTCCGGCCTCGCATGGCTTTCGGGAGCGCATGAGGCCCCGGCTCGCCTGCCGCGAGAAGCCCTGCGAGAGCGTCAGTGATGCTCTCCGCGTAGAGCCTGTTCCCGTCGACCGTCACGGACACACCGTCCCGGCTGAACACGGGGATGTCGGGGTCCTGCGCTCCCTCCGCTGCTTGCTTGAGCGCCAGCTTGCCCTCTCTGGCAAGCGCCGCGACCCGATAGCCCATGTTGACCGAAGGGATGTTGTAGTGGATCCCCACCCGCTCGTAGGCTGACACCGCACTTGGGCACATGCCCTTCTCGTAGTCGGCTGCATAGTCGGGGCGGAAGGCGTAGGCGAAGAGCAGGTCAATCTCGGGATTGGCCTTCCACGCCTGCCGCACCATGCCTTCGGCATTGCCGCGCACGGCCTCGGCACCACTCTCGAAGTCATCGGCGGCGAAGTCGATCACCACCAGGTCCGGGTTGTAGCGCAGGGCATCATGGCCGAACCGGAAGACGCTGGCGCCAGAGCCCCGGAACCCGCCGTGGATCGAGGCATTGATGGCCGTGATCTCCGAGTCCGGGTAGCTGGCCCGCAGCCAGTCGGTCACCTGGTTCAGCCATCCGCCCTGGGCATGACTGCCTCCGGCGAAGGCCACGATGGTCACGGGCTTGCCTGCCTTGAGCTTCGCGGCAAGATTCCCCAGGCCGCCGCGGGTCCGCACTTCCGCTGCCGCGACCGGCTCCACTCCTGGCAGCTTGAAATAGCGCTGGGTTGTGAAATCCCCCAATGCCGCGGCGCCGGGGGCCTCGACAACCGGCCAGCTAGCGCGCAGTTCGTCCTCATAGGGGCCGATCTGATCCAAGGGGATCTGCTGGAACCCCAGCTTGAGCGCCGGTGATTCAGGCCGCAGACGGAAGTCGCGCTTTTCGACGTCCATGAACAGCGGGTCGGCAATAATCGAGTTCGGGTCCTGGCCGGTCCCCTGCCATTCCTCCCAGCTCATCAGCTTCTCGGCGCCGGGGGTTACGGTGCAGGAGAACTTCAGGGGCATCTCGGGCGGCCCGAAGACGCAGTTGCTGTCGAAGCGGAATCCGTCGAAAGCCGCCTGCGGGCCGCGGAATGTCCAGACAAGCTGGCCATCGCCCCACGCCCGGGCGTTATTGTCGCGCATCCACTTGCCCCCCTGGGGGGTGTAGTAGACGATGTTCCGCACGAACCTGCCCGGTGCGCAGGTGTTGTGGGTTGCGGTTTCATCGGTGTAGGTCGCGAGTTCGGGGTAGTGCTCCAGGTAAGTGTCGTAGCCGCCTTGCTCACGCAGCTTCTTGATGTACGAGTAGGACTGCTCATCAAGTTGCGGGTAGTTCCCGCTGCTCACCCGAAACGCGGGGGCGTCGATGATGATGTTGTTCTCCCAGATGTTGTCGCGGCCCTCGTGGTTGAACATCCCACAGACCGGAACGCTGTACAGCACATTGCCGTAGATCGTGCAGCCCACCTCGGGCGCGTCCAGGTAGATGCCCCAGGTGAAGCCTGGGTAGTGGAACTCCACCTGGCCGTTGCGCACCGGCTGCCAGGAGTTGGATTTCCCGAACCCGCCGATGTGGTGGAAAATGTTGTGGCGGATCACGCTCCCACGCTGGGTGTAGTCGCGCGAGGACATGTACAAACCGCCGGTGTCCTCGGAACCCAGATTGGTGTGGTGAACAATGTTGTACTCCGCCACATTGTCATTCCCTCCCAGCAGCAGCGCCTGGTGGTAGCAGTCGTGGATCAAATTGTGACTTGCGCGATTTCCCACCCCGTTGAGGTTCACACCGGTGTTGTAGGTACGCTGGAAGGCGGCGATGTGGTGGATGTAGTTGTTGTCGGCGAAGCAGTCACCCCTGGTGAGGGTCTTGCGGTCTCCTGCGTTTATGTTCACCCCGCCCGCGCCCGTGGCGTAGATGTCATTGCCCTGCGCGCCGGATTCCCGGCCCCCGGCGATGGAAACTGCCCACGAGCCGGTATTGCGGATGGTGCAGCCGCCGACGAGACAGCGCGCGCAGTCGCTGAGCGCAACGGCAGTTCCGCTGCACTGCTCGAGGGTGAACCCGCGGACCGTGATGTCTGCCGCCTTCTCAATCACGAACAGCGAATCGGTGACTGGGGCAGCGACCTCGGCACTACTGATGTCGGCGGGCGGCCAGAAGTAAAGCTTCGACTCATCGCGATCAAGGTACCACTCGCCCGGTGCGTCCAGTTCGGCAAGGAGATTCTGCACGAAGTAGCGGTCCCCGACCATGAGCCCGTAGCTCACGGGCCTAGCCAGATTGATGGTGTCGGTCTCGTCATCGACAGACTTGATTGGCACGATATTCCACGCCCAGCCATACGCGGGGTGGATAGCGATCTCGGCCTGGACTACCTTCTCCCAGGCGGGCTTGATGACGTCGCTGGTTGCGGTGAAGTGGTCCTTCACGGCGGCGATGTTGTCAGAGACGGAAAGGTTCGTGGCCGGCGCGGGCTCCGCATCGAGAACGTACGCCCACTGCCCGAAGTGGGGGTCATCCGGGTCCACGTTGGGGTAGCGCGCCATGGTCTGCCGCTGTCCGCCGAAGAAGAGCTGGCGGAAGGCGACCTTCTCCAGCGGCGTGCCTTTCAGGTCCGCCACCAGGATCTCACCCTTCCACGGGCCGAACCCGGTGACCGGCAATGATGCCGCGAGGGTGACAGGCTCCTTCTCGAATGCCCGCCAGACCACGGGCGCACCCGGTGTGCCGGAGTCCTCAGCTCCAAGACGCACCGGTTCGGTCAGCCGGTAAGTCCCTTGGCGCACATGGACGGTTGCGCCCTGAGCCAGTTTCCCGGCGGCCTTGAGCTTGCGGACCTCGTCGCGGGCCCGGGCGAGAGTTGCGAAAGGCCCGTCAGTGTTCCCGGCATTCGGCGCGGCGAGAGTGCCGGACCAGGCATCGTCGCCGGAAGTCGAGACGAACACATCGACGGGAGCAGCCAGTGCTCCGGCCGTCAGGATCAGCAGGCAGATGAGCAGGGCGAGTGGACTCATGTTGGGTCACTTCCCGTTCGAGCGCGGTGGCAGAACTGGGCTTGGCGCCGGCTTGGTGATCCTGGCTATCTTCGCGACGGGGGCGATCCTTCCCTTCCTCACGGCCGGGACACTGGGAGGTCTGCGGACACCGGTCGGCAAACCTGTCCGCGTATCGTCACCGCAGACAGGCGAGGTGCACGCGCATGGTACAGGACAGGCCCAATGTGCTGCTGATCTGCACGGATCACTGGGGAGACATGTACACCCGCCCGGCGGGGCATCCGGTGGTGATGACGCCCACCCTCG
>JAGPGE010000129.1 GCA_018056145.1 Armatimonadota bacterium | reverse complement strand
AAACTCCAGCCCTTCGACCTCATCCTCATGGACGTGGAAATGCCCAAGATGAGCGGCACCGAGGCCACGCTGCTCCTGCGCCAGATGCCTTCCCTCGATCAGACACCAATCGTCGCTCTCACCGCCCACGCTCTCGAGCGCGACCGTGACCGATGCATTGCCGCGGGAATGGACGGGTACCTCGCCAAGCCTTTCACCCCGGCTCAACTCACGGCCGAGATTGCGCGCTGGGCCGGTGGCAGGACGCAGGACGCTCCGCCGGCTGAGATGGCCTCTGCTGCCCCGGGTGCTACTGACGGGGCGCCCATCGACCTGTCTGTGGTGAACGACTGGGCCGAGGACTCCGAGTTGGTCTGGGAGATGGTTGACGAGCTTGTGGGCCACACCGAGTCCATGTTGGCCGACTTGCCTGCCGCAATCGACTATGGCGACGCCGAGGGTGTGAGGCGGATCGGCCACACCATCAAGGGCGGAGCAGCAGCCATGGGAGCTGTCGCCCTGGCGGATGCGGGGCACGCAATCGAAACGGCGGGGGCGTCAAGCGACCTGACCGCGGCGGCGGCGGCATCCGAGCTGGCACACGATCGCTTGGAGGACCTGCGCCAATGGGCACTGCGCGAGGGACACCCGATCGCAGCCCAGGGTACATAGCCGCGCTGTGGCGTGCGCAGGCTGCGGCTGGTGGCGGCGGCGCACGCCCAGCAAATCAGGGTGATCCACCATCTAAATGGGGCATTTCCCGATGGGCGCTAAGCAAAGTCTACGCTATCCTGCAGTTGCAATCCCGCACGCTGCCGCGCCTTCGAGGAGATGAGCACCGTGGACAGCCATGAGAAGCGGTGTATTCCACGGGGGGACGCTTCTGCAGCCTACGTCCTGCACTGTCGGGAGACCGTGCGGCCCATGTTGCGAAGGTGGTCCGACCGAATGATGCTGGCATGCGCACTGGCTGCGGCTTTGTTCGCAGCAATGGCCATCGCATGCGCGATCAACGGTCACTGGGGCGGTTGGGTCGCTATGGTTGCGGCACTCCTGGCTGGGGCAGGCCTGGCTTTCATGGCCATCGCGTGGCGCATGTTCAGCGTCGCGGCCCTCCAGATGCTGCAGCTTCTGGAGATGGTAGCCGCCGGCAAGATCCGCGACAGAGTGTAGCCCAAGGCCGCGAAGGTGCTCGGCCAACGGGATCGACAGGGGGAGGCGCACGTGGAAAGCCAACAGGCAGATGCGCATACGCAGGCGCTCCTCGTGGAGGACAACGAGACGCTGTGCAACATCTGGACAGGCGCGTTCAGGGATGCGGGGCATGGCACGACGGAAGCTGCGACATTACAGGACGCGCTGGGCCCGCTTGGGGTCGCGCGTCTTGATGTGGTCGTCTCCGTTCCGCACTTTCCCGGTGGCAGGGCAGATCCCATTCCCGACGCACTGAGGCAGACGGGCGCGAAATCCGGCCTCATCATCACGACGAGCGGCGCCAACCTGCTCAACGGTGCGCAGACCTCCTGCCTCACAGATACCCCCTGGCTTGCCAAGCCCCGTGCGCTTGGAGATCTTCTTGCGAGTCTCGCCCGCGCCGCAAGTCGTTGCGGCGCGGAATGCGGTTGCATATGGCACCGCCCAGAGACGGTCGTCACCACCGGAGGGACATCATGGCTCACCGCATACTGGTCGTAGACGATTCCGACGAGATGCAGGACCTGTACCAGGCCGTCCTCCAGGTGCAGGGCTACGAGATCGTGCAGGCCCGCGATGGTATGGAGGGTATAGCGGCGCTTCACGAAGGCCCTCTGCCGGACCTCGTGGTACTCGACATCTCCATGCCCAAGCTTTCGGGATGGGACGTGCTCCGTGTGGTTCGTGACACCGCGGAATGGCAGGACATCCCGATACTGGTGATCTCCGCCCTGGGGCAGCCAGTCAATGTTCAGCGCGGCTGGTCCCTGGGAGCCGCCTCCTACCTGTACAAGCCCGTCGCCGTGGACGAACTCGTGCTCATGGTCAACAGGCTGGTCTCCCTGCGCACCCAGGCTGAGTGCAACCCGGCCTGAGGGTACGTACTTTGCCAGGTCAAACAGGAGCGGGCCTCCATCATGTCTGTCCGAAAACGCCTGAACCTGATCACCGCGCTGGTGTTCATCGCCGCAGCGATTGCGGCCGCGGCGATGTACTTCTCCCACCAGCAAGTCGTGCGTCAGTCTGCGATGCTCAGGCAGAGCGGAGACATGGAGGCCAGCCTCGAACGGCTCAATGCTCTCACGGCGGCGTGTATGACCTCCGACGATGCTGCCAGGCGCAAGCTGTGGCTCACCGTCTATGCCAAGGCTCGCAACGACTTGGCCGCGTTCCAGACCGCTGGTTCGGCGGAAGGCAAGCTCCTGTCCCGCATAGCGCGGCTGCATGATGAGCTGATGGAGCTGTTCACCACATCCGTTCGCAGACACGCAGTCGATCAGGCCGGGCCATCGACGGACCAACCCGCGGCCGCCATCACCGAGGTCGCAAGCGCCATCGTCACCGACGGGCGGCGCCTTCGACAGCACTTCGTCAAGGAGCTTCTTGCAGCCGAAACGCATGCCAAGCAAGTGGTTCTCGCCGTCCTGCTTCTGCTGATGTGGCTCAACGTCGCCACCGTCCTCATCGTCAGGCAGTCCGCACTCCAGCCGATCGAGGACCTCCAGCGAGCGGCAGAGAGGATCGCCGGAGGCGACATGGCCGTGCGCCTGGACCCGCGGACCCGCACTGAAGCCGGCGCGGCGGTCAAAGCCTTGAACGACATGGTCGGGGCCATCTCCGAACGTCACCGGCGCATCTCGGAACGCCTGACGCAAGCTCTCGGCGCGAGTGCGATTGAGGCCGCGCGGGTCGAAGCAGCGCTCGAGGACACCCGCGACCAGCTCCGAAACCAGTCGGAACTGCGTGCCGTGGCCGAGCAGGCGGCCGCCGTCCATGCCTGTCAGATCGAGGCGATCCTGCGCGCGTTTCCCGAAGTCATGTATGTAGCCGACCCCGAGACCTACGAGGTGCTTTTCGTCAACGATCGCTTCAGGGAGATGCTGGGAGCCGACCCTGTCGGGGGTACATGCTATGCAGAACTGCACGGCCGCGAGACTCCCTGCGAATTCTGCACCAACGCCCTCCTGCGCGAGACCGGCGGCGCGTGCCAGCAGGAGATCTACAATGCGAAACTCGACAGGTATTTCATGGCAACCGACCTGCCGATTCAGTGGCCCACCGGAGGGGGCCTGCGCCCGGCCAGGCTACAGGTCTCCATTGACAGCACATGGGCCCGGGCGATCCAGAAGGATCGCCAGTTGGTGATCCGGGAACTGGAACGCAAGAACATGGAACTCGAGCGTTTCACCCGCACCGTCTCCCACGAACTTAAAGGACCCGTGGTCACCATCACGGGGTTCACATCCTTCCTCGAAGCGGATCTCGACGCGGGGCGCTCTGAGGCCGTGCGAGAAGACGTGTCGCGCGTCAGCCAGGCCGCGCACGACATGGAGCGGACTATTGACGAACTGCTGCACCTCTCCTTCCTGCGCAACCAGCCCGTAAGGGTCGTTGATGTCAGCCTGGGAGAGGTCATCGGGGAGAGCATCGACCGCCTGAGCCTCGACCTTGCGCGAGGCCGAATCGCGCTCTCGGTGGCGCCTGACCTGCCAACATTGCGCACCGACCGCCCACGCATCGCCTACGTTCTGCGCAATCTTATGGAGCACGCCATCCGGTCGGTGCGAGGGCAGGCTGACCCGCGGATCGAGATCGGGTGGCTGGAGTCCCGCGCCGGAGACCCGGTCATCTTCATCCGCCATAACGGTGTCGGGATGGATCGCGCAGAGCAGGAGGGGAGCGCCGACCTGCTCGAGCCGTCAGTATCTGACACGTACGGGCTGGCCCTGGCTCCATCGCTGGCAAGGCAGGTTGTGGAGGACCTGGCAGGGCGCCTCTGGGCGCACTCAAGCGGGCCCTCCCAGGGCGTCACATTCCTGCTGACCGTGCCGCAAGAGCCGCCTTGCGAAGAGGGTCAGGCAACTGTCGCTGATCGCCAGTGCGCGCTGCAGAGCAGATAGGCTGCCTGCAAAGTTCTGCACGTCTCGCGCGCCGACCTTGACCGACCACACGGAGGCGTTCTGCCGTGCTCTGCAACGAGAACCCACAGAACCCAGCCACCGCCGCCAACCCTCTCGCGTATGGTCGAGTCCTTCGTAGAGTGCTCATCGTCGATGGAGATGGCAGCCACGTGGAGCTCATCGCGCGCGCTTTCAAGAGCCACGCTCGCCCGTACAGGCTGACCTCGGCTGGAACTATCGCAGAGGCTCGCCGCATGCTGTCGACGGATCCGGTGGAACTGGTCATCGCCGACGAGATGCTTCCTGACGGTGACGGCGCCGATCTTCTGCCTTGCGACCACTCGGATCCGCAGATCCCGTTGATACTCATGACCGCCCATCCCGACCACGCCGCGCTTATCGCGGCCCTAAAGCGTGGCGCAGTCGACTACATCGCCAAGTCCGCCCACTCAATCGCCGCCCTGCCTGACACGGCCGACAGGGCCCTGCGCGAATGGTCGCTCTTGCAGAGGCAGCGCCAGACCCAGGAGGCCCTCAGGGTCAGTGAGCGCAGAGCTCTGGGCCTGTTCGAGCACAGCCCCGTCGCCTTGTGGGAGCAGGACTTCTCGGCCGTCAAGCAGTTCATTGACGACCTGCGGATCCCGGACGTCGAGGAGTTCCGCGGATTGGTGGAGGATGAGCCTCAGATCGTGGACGAGTGCCTGGACCGCACGCGGGTCATCACTGTGAACCAGGCTACCCAGACGCTCCTCGGCGCCGAGACCGCCGAACAAGTGCGCAACGGATTTCGGTCGCTTTTCACCGACGAGTTCCGCGAATGCTTCAAGCGCGAGTTGATCGCCATCCATGAGAACGTTGGCAGCCTGTCTTGCGAGACCAAGCTTGGCGCGTTCTCCGGTGAGACCAGGGACGTGCAGCTCAAATGGGCCGTGGTGCCGGGGCACGAGCTGGACTACGCCAGAGTGCTGGTGAGTCTCGCCGACATTACCGAACTGCGCCAGGTTCAGCGCCTCCTGGAACGACAGAAAGCCGAGCTGCAGCGCTCCAATGAGGAGCTTCAGCAGTTCGCGTACATCGCATCGCACGACCTTCAGGAACCGCTCAGAATGGTCTCGAGCTACCTGCAACTCCTGGAGCGACGCTATGTGAAACAGCTTGATCAGGACGCGCTGGACTTCATCGGCTTCGCTGTAGATGGGGCCAAGAGGATGCAGAAGCTGATCACCGATCTCCTGGCCTACTCACGCGCCAGCACTCGCGGCAACTCACCCGAACCCATAGACAGCGGCGCGGTCCTTGCTGAGGTGCTCCACGATCTGGGCCAGCTCATCGCGGATACGGGTGCGGTGATCGACGTCGGTCAGCTTCCCACGCTAACTGCCGATCGTGGACAGTTCGGCCAGCTCCTGCGTAATCTGCTCGCAAACGCGATGAAGTTCACCGAAAAGCCACCGCGGATCAAGGTGAGCGCACAATGGGACGGAGAGGCCTGGGTGTTCTCGGTGACTGACAACGGCATCGGTATCGCACCCGAACACATGGACCGGATCTTCCTCATCTTTCAGCGACTTCACTCCCGGGCTGAGTATCCGGGCACCGGCATCGGCCTGGCCATCTGCAAACGCATCGTCGAACGGCACGGCGGACGGCTTTGGGTTGAGTCCCAGGTCGGCCAGGGCTCGACGTTCCACTTTTCCATACCGTCCCGTGGGGAGGGGTACTGATGGGCCCAAAGATGCTTGACATTCTGTTGGTCGAGGATAACCCCGGCGACGTGCGTCTGACCAAAGAGGCTTTGCGAGAAGCCAAACTCTTGAACGAGGTGCACGCCGTAGATGATGGAGAGAGAGCGCTGGCCTTCCTGCGCCACCAGCCGCCCTACGAGGAATCCTGTACTCCTGACCTTGTGCTCCTAGATTTGAACCTGCCACGCATGGATGGCAAGCAGGTGCTCGCCGAAATGAAGAGCGACCCGGCCCTGCGCAGGATACCGGTGGTCGTGCTTACCACTTCACAGGACGAGCGCGACGTATTGGCCACCTACAATCTTCACGCGAACTGCTACATCGCAAAGCCTGTTGACCTTGACCAGTTTCTGGACGTTGTTCGGTCAATCGAGCACTTCTGGCTCGCGCTGGTGATGCTGCCCCCGGAGTACCAGAGGGGCTGAGGGCCATACCGAGACGGTGTGGGGGGCATCACACGTGTCAACCCGCCCCGGAGCCGTATGCCGTTTGTGGAGGAGGTGCGCTATCATGCCAAACCAACCAATAAGAGTGCTGCTGGTCGAGGACAATCCAGGTGATGCCAGGCTCATCCGCGAGTTGCTCTGCGCCGACACCAACCAAAGCTTCGAGCTCAACATCGTGGGCACCCTTGCGGAAGCCACGCCAACTACCCTGTCCGGCTGCGACGTGGTTCTCCTCGACCTGTCACTGCCGGATTCCGTGGGCCTCAGGACCTTCACGGACCTCTCCGAACGCGGGGAGTCCGTCCCCGTTATCGTCCTTACGGGCCTGGGAGACGAGGAGCTTGCGTTGCGCGCTGTCCAAATGGGCGCCGAGGACTACCTCTACAAGGGAGACCTGGAAGGGCCCTCCCTGGAGCGATCGGTGCGATATGCCATCGAGAGGCACCGCCTGCGCGAGCTTTCCAGGCTGCAGAAGGCCGAGATCCAGGCCAGCGAACTGCGCTTCCGCAGTATGGCCGACCTGCTGCCCGACATGCTCTTCGAGTGCGATCTGGAGCTCAACGTGTTGTACCTGAACCACGCGGTTCAAAGCACACTGGGCTACGGGGAACAGGACCTGCGCGGGGGCCTGCACCTCAGCACGCTCCTGGGAGCAGCCCCCTTCCGCCAGGTTCGCCAGCAGCTTCTCGGGGCATCGGCTGACGCACAGACCTCCGTGGGCACCTACACGGTGCTGTCCAAGACCGGCGAGCCGGTCGCCTGCGAAATCCGCTCGACAACCGTCACTCTCCCCGATGGCCGACCGATCGGCTACCGAGGAGTCATCCGTGACGTCACTGAGCGGCAGAAGGCTGAGGAGGCGCAGCGTCTCGCGGCACTCGGGCAACTCGCCGCCGGGGTAGCGCACGAGTTCAACAACATTCTCGGAGCCATGAGCGGCTGGGCGCAGCTCGCACAAAGCGACGGGCGCCCGGAGTTCTGGGACAAGCTCGCAAGCACAGTCCTGACCGCGACCCTGCGCGGGTCGGGTATCTGCAATGACCTGCTCACCTACGCCAGACCACAGGAACTCAGGCGCGAGCCCATTCACCTGTCCGGGCCGATAGATGCCGCCCTGTCCATGGCCGCGCGCGAGATTGAGAACTCCGAGGTCCGCGTCAAGAAGCAGATCGACAGCACCCTGCCGCAAGTTCTCGGCGACTGGAGCCAGCTCCAGCAGGTCTTCCTGAACCTGTTCATCAATGCCTGCCATGCCATGCCCGAGGGGGGTGACCTCACCATTGCGGCATCATTGACCGGCGGCGAGGGCGAGCCCGGCGAGGTGCTCATCAAGGTCAGCGACACTGGCACCGGGATCTCACCCGAGAACCTCTCCCGCGTGTTTGAGCCGTTCTTCACTACTAAGCGCGAACTGGGTTCGGGCGGCAAGAGCGGAACCGGGCTTGGCCTGTACGTGTCCCGGGGCATCATCCAGGCCCACGGAGGGAGCCTGAACGTCCGAAGCGTACCCGGCGTGGGGACCACATTCGAGATTCGCCTCTCGCCCCACGAAGAGACTGCAGGCGACCACGGCCAGACACCCGAGTGCACGCCCCTGAGCTTGCCCGAAGACGGAAGCCGGCAACTGGTCCTCGTCGCCGACGATGAGGCCGCGATCCGCGAATTCGTCGGCTGCGTACTGCGGCAGCAGGGGATGCAGGTCATCGAGGCAGACAGCGCGGGGAAGGCGGCCCAGATCATCCACGATAGACTGCCGGACGTTGTCATCACAGACCTGCTCATGCCGGGCGGAGGGGCAAGATCCGTGGTGGAAGCCACGCGCGAACTCGAACACCCACCGGTGGTCATCGTCATCACCGGTACGGGCGCGGAGTTCCTGGAGACACGGCTTAGCGAACTCGGGCACCCGCCGTGTATCCGCAAGCCGATTGCGGTGCAGGAACTGCTGTCCACGGTGGCACTGGCAATGCGGGGAGCAACCGCCGAGGTATGACTGTCTCGAGGAGCCCGGCTCCGCGTCAGTCCTCCAATGAGGTCACGCCGCTGCGGATGGCGAACTTCACCAGGTCAGCCAGCGTCTTCGCCCCCACCTTGCGCATGATGTTCCCGCGGTGGGACTCAACGGTCTTCACGCTCAGATGCAGACGCTCCGACACCGTCTTGTTCGTGTGACCTTCCGCCAGCAACTGCAACACCTCGCGCTCGCGTGCCGACAGAAGCGCGAAAGCGTCGCTCCGTTCTTGAGGCGTGTCACGCAGGTATCCCTGCACGACCCCGCCCATCACGTCCGGACTCACATACACCTTCCCCGCCGCTACCACTTCCAGGGCCTGCAACAGCTCAGCAAAAGCACAGTCTTTCAGCACATACCCACTGGCTCCCGCCTTCAACGCTTCCGCGACCACATGGTGGTCGGACTGTACCGAGAGAATGCAGATCTTGATGGAAGGCCGGTCAGCCACCAACTGCCGCGTGGCCTCGATCCCGTTCAAGTCTGGCATGCAGATATCCATCAGCACGATGTCCGGCCTGAGCTGGTTGATCAGCCCCAAGGCAGAGCGTCCGTCGCCAGCCACACCCACCACATCAAACTCGCGCGATCCCTCCAGCAGGCTGCAGAGCCCGTCCCGTACGATGCTCTGATCCTCAACTACGACGATGCGGCTGGCCACGGATCCATCCCTCCGGCCGTTCTGTGTTGATGCCGCGGCAACTGCTCGCAACTAGCGCAATGACAGCCTTCGACGATTGGCGCCCCGGCGAACACCCGTCAACCCTCTACACGCCATCGGAATGCAGGCTGGCGCGCAATGCAGGCAGACGACGGCGCCCTGGAACCGCAGCGCCGCACTGCACTCGCGGGGACCGATGCTCTTGCGGTGCGGCGGCGCGGAGTACGCATTCCAGGCACTACCCCTGCTCCGCTCCCAGACACCTTTCCAGCGCCGACTGCAAGTCGCGAACGGTAAACGGCTTACCCAGCAACACCGTGTTCGGACGCTCGAGCACTCCACCGGTGCGGCCTACGGCCTGCGGATGGCCCGTGCACACGATCACCGGTGTGGCGCACCACGACCCGATCTCCTGCATCTCCGCGAGCAGGCCGCTGCCATCGCCATCTGGCAGCGTGACATCCAGAATCACCACACTCGGCGGGGCGCAGGCAAGCCTTGTGCGCGCTTCGCCAAGGCTCCCCACCACTTCCGGATCGAAACCCAGTGAACGCATCAGCTCCGCGCACACCTCGCGCAGCAGGGGATCATCCTCGATGATCAGCGTGGTTGCCGGCATGCTCCACCCTCTGAGCCAACGGTGGCGGCGGGCTGCGAGCCAATATAGGTGTTTCATGGTACGACTGGCGCTTCTGTTGCTCGTCAATCTCGCATCAAGAAAACTGCAATGGTTGTCGCAGTCCTCAGGCTGGTGTGCACCTGGCCAGCCGGGCATCAGTGGCCCTCCGCGGCCAGAACCTCGCTCACCAGACGCAGCAGGGTTCTGAGCTCGAAGGGCTTCTCGATGCTGCGGGCCGCACCCATAGCTATCACTTCATCATGCAACGCTCGCTCCAACCGACCCGTCATCACGATCACCGGGGGCCGATCCCCACCCATCGAGGCAACATGCTGCACCACCGTGCGTCCGCCGCCGCCCGGCATCATCAGGTCGGTGATGACAACGTCGAAAAACTGCGTGTCCAGTGCCGCGGTGGCCGCGGTGGCGTCCGGCACCGCGACGGTCTTGACACCCAAGGCCACGAATAACTGCGTCAGCGCCTCCAGGACTGCGGCATCGTCTTCGGCCAGAAGCACCCACAGTGCGACATGGATCGCCGTCCTACCCGCGGTCCGGAACTGGGTCGTTGAGCAATCCGTTTGGCGATGGCTCTTTGCGGCCTCACTGATCTTCACGTCTGTCCCCCCTGGGTTCCAGAAGATGGTCTGGGGCTCTGAAGCCCTGACATGTCACACCCAGGCGCTGCACGCGCCCTGTCTGGCATCTCGGCGACGAGACAGCCGCACGCAGCACGCGTCCGCAGGTAGACGGCCTGCTACTCCTTCATCCCGTCTCGGACAAGACGCCTACGGACTCACCCACATCTCCGCGGGGCCCTGGTCGGGCTTCGTGCCCAGACGTACGTTGGTGCCGTCAGGCGCACACAGGAAGATCAGATCTGCCGGGCGCTGGTCACGGTCCGTGGGCCAATAGCCATGCGGGAACGCCATCGCCGTACCGTCAGGACTGAAGCGCAGGTTCCGCTCCGGGTGCAGGTTCGGCGAGTTCCGGCTCATCGGGAACGAGATCTGCGGGAGTTCCCACGGCGTCCTCTCTCCCGTGGCCGGGTTCAGCAGGAATGGAACGCCGGGGCCCCGCCGGGGGCACAGCAACCGGCCCTCCGGCGCGGGCATCCAGTTTCCGATGTCCGGCAGGAACTCAACCAGCATCACCGGCGCCGCCTGC
>JAGPGE010000128.1 GCA_018056145.1 Armatimonadota bacterium | reverse complement strand
CCCCAGCCGTCGATCACCAGCCTGCCGCCGATATACAGCCGCAGGCCCTGCTGGCATTCAGCATCGAACGCGATCTCGCCGGTGACAGGGAAGGTAATCTGCCCTATCCACAGCCTCGAGCAGTCGTTGTACCCGGTCAGCGTCATGTTGAGTTGGGTGTCAACTCCGAGCAACGCCGGCCGCTGCAGCGCCGTATCATTGAACATCACGAACTGCAGTCCGGGCGCGCAGTGCCCGACAGACACGATCCCACCGGCAAGTGCGGCGACACCGAGCAGACGCGGGTGACAGCGTCGCATGGCTCCAGATCACCTCGGGGGAAAGTTCGCGCCCGGCGGTGCGACTCCTGCGGGCCGGAAGGCAGGTGGCGAGTATGTACGTGCGGAATCATGGCCGGGAGGCACAGATATGCGCACTACTCTGCTGCTGGGAGTCATGATCATGGCAACGCAGGCCGGCGCCGACTGGCACGCGAACTACGATGAATCGCAGGTGGGCGAGTACACGCTTCCGGACCCGCTGGTGATGCTGGACGGGAGCCCGGTGACCGATGCGGATACCTGGCGTGCGAAACGCCGGGGCGAGGTCCTCAGCCTGTTCCAAACCCATATGTACGGCAAGTCGCCGGGGCCTCATCCGGGGACTCTCATTCGCGAACTCAGCGCACCTGCGGCGATCGCGGACGGTCTCGGGACGCGCCGGGAGGCGCGGGTGCTGTTCACCGGGCGCGAGGAAGATGGGTACATGGACATCCTCCTGTATCTCCCCGCGCGTGCCCAGGGCCCGGTTCCGGTCTTCGCAAGCCTGAACTTCATGGGCAACCACGCCATCCGCGATGACCCGGCGATCACCCTGTGCACCAGTTGGCTGCCCGATCGCTATCCGGGCGTGGTGGACAACCGCGCAACAGAAGCATCCCGGGGAACGGGTGCGTCTCGCTGGGCTGTGGAGCGCATCCTCGAACGCGGGTACGGTCTGGCCACCGCGTACTATGGCGACCTGGACCCGGACTTCGACGACGGCTTCCAGAATGGGATCCACCCGCTGTTCTACCGCGAGGGGCAGACCCGTCCGGACCCCGATCAGTGGGGAAGCATCGGCGCATCGGCCTGGGGCCTGAGCCGGATCCTCGACTATCTGGAGACATGCCCGGAAGTGGATGCTTCGAGGATCGCGGTCACGGGTCACTCGCGCCTGGGCAAGGCGTCGCTCTGGGCGGGGGCCCAGGACGAGCGCTTCGCTCTGGTGATCTCCAACAACTCGGGCTGTGGCGGCGCATCCCTCAGCCGCCGGAACTATGGTGAGACGGTCTGGCGCATCAACACCGTCTTCCCCCACTGGTTCTGCCTGAACTTCCGGCGGTACAACGACAACGAGGCAGCGCTTCCCGTGGACCAGCACATGCTCATCGCCCTCATGGCCCCGAGGCCGGTGTACATCGCCAGCGCCGTGGAAGACAAGTGGGCGGACCCGAAGGGCGAGTTTCTGTCGGGAGTGCACGCCACGCCGGTATATGAACTGTTCGGCCACAAGGGGCTTTACGGCGACCAGCCGCCGGTGGACCAGCCCGTGATGAACAGAATTGGCTACCACGTGCGCAGCGGCGGGCATGATGTGCTGCCCTACGACTGGGAGCGGTACATGGACTTCGCGGATATGCACCTTCGGAAGTAGCCGAATGACCGTTGTGTGAATACTGGCCGGAAACAGGAGCCCAGAATGAAGGTGGACCTCGTGCCCTTCGCCATCGTGCTGCTCATCCTCGCCGCATCAGCGAACGCCCAGGAAGCGCCCCGCCGCGTGCGACTGGGGTCTCCCGTGACTCACTCGGACTGGATGCTGCGAGACCCGGCGCCTGAGTGGGGTCTGCAGGGAGTGCGCCAGATACTCGACCGCTGCAAGGAATGCGGCTGGAGCCGGGTCTACTGGCGCTGTTTCGATGGTGGTCGTGCGCTGTACCCAAGCAAGCTCATGGATCCCGCCCACGGATATGATGAGGACAATTACCACAAAACCCACGGGTCAACGTGGGTCCTGGACAAGCTTGCCCCGTATAACTGGGGCGAGTTCGATTCGCTGGCCGAAGCGGTGCGCTACGGTCACGAGATCGGGCTGGAAGTCCACGTTTGGTTGACCATCAACGAGGATGACCACGGCTGGGGCCTGCAGAGCCGGTTCAACCGCGAGCACCCCGAGAGCCGCTGGACGCGCCGCGACGGCTCCAAGTACCGCTCCCAGCAGAGCTTTGCTTTCCCGCAGGTGCGCGAGTACAAGCTGGCGCTGGTGCGCGAGCTCCTTGCATATAAGCCCGACGGTATCTTCTTCGACTGGATCCGCACCGGTGACGTGCGCTGCAACCCGCAGACGGACCCGGACGGCGTCGCGAACCACGGATACGAGGAGCCGAACATCGCCGAGTTCAAGCGCCTCTACGGGATCGACCCGCACGAAGTGCCAAACGGGGACGATCGGTGGGTGGCGGTCCGGGCGAAACCGCAGACACAGTTCATGCGCATGGCGAAGCAAGCCATTGAGGAGGCCGATCCGGACTGCGTGATCTCGGTGATGGTGCACAATCCGTGGGGATACCGCGGCGCCCCCAATGACACGCCCTACGACGGGAGCCTGCGCGGCCTGCTTCTGGATGTGCAGACCTGGGCCGGCGAGGGCCTGATGGATGAGGCGGTGGCGGCAGGCTACTACCGGCCCGGCGGAAATGCGGAACTGACCTACAACTGGCTTAAGGAGCAGACCCTGGGGAAGTGCGACCTGTGGCTGTTCGGCTGGAACGGTTCGGTCGAGGGCTTCCGCAATGACACGGCGCTGGCCGAGAGACTGGGCGCGGCGGAACTCCTCCTGTGGGAGAGCGACTACATTGAGCTCCCTCCGAAAAACGCGGACCGTGTGAAAGCCATGAGCGACTACGCGGCGGGCAGGTGACGACCGCCGGGATGTCAGGGCTCAACCAGGCGCAGGCCATCCCCACAGATGCCCGCCCACGCGCGCACCTGTTCGCCCACGTGGCCGTAACCGACCATCCAGTGGTGGCCGATGCCCTCGGCGTGAACCCAGTCGATGAGCGCGCTGGTCTCCTGCTGGAAGCGGACCCGCACCGGGTTCCCCGGGAAGACCATCTCGGTGGGCAGGGCTTCGCCTTCGACAAGCGCCACCTCGTATCCGCCGCCTGTCGCGACGAGACCGAGGAGCGTCACCGGCCCGGGCTTGGCGGGGAACAGTGCGCAGACGCCCTGACCCATGAGGCGCACGTCGGATAGGGTGATGTCGTCCGGTTTCTCGGCCAGCGAAAACGAGCCAGAACCGCAGTGGGTGAAGATCACCGATCCATCTTCCAATGGGTTGAGCCAGTCGGTGTGGTGCGTCGGCTGGCCCGTGAGAAGCTGGAGCATGAATTGGCCCACCGCACCATTCACGTCACCCTCGCACGCCATCGGGACGCCCTCATCCGCGAGAAGCGACGCTGCGAGGCAAACGCGGCCCATGAGGTGCGGGTAGCAGCCCACAGTGAGCGCATCCAGCCCCTCCCGCTCCACGAGTTCCCGCAGGGCGAGGTACACTCCCATCGCATCCAGGCCCTCTTTGTCCGGTACACTTGAGGCCCCGGCGCTATCTTTGACGCCATCCCACAGCGCCCCGGTTTCCCCCGCGCCGAACTCCTGCGCCCGACTGAGCAGACCCGGCAGGTCCAGCGGCACAACGCGCGGTCCGATGGTCTTCTTGAGCATGAACTCGTTCGGGGAAGTGTGGGTCATGCCGCCGATGCGCTGCCCCGCGATGCCGATCCGTGCCCGCCGCATCCGGGCATGCAGCGCGCTTGCCTGCAGGTATGCCAAGGCGCGCTGGCGGCACTGTTCGTCCCTCAGGTCGCCAAAAACGCACCCGAAGGCCCAGCCCAGTTGCTTCAGGTAGCACGTGAGCTGCTGGGTCCCGCAGAGCGCGCCGGTTTCCATGCCGGGCGTCGACCAGAGCAGCACGGGAGCCCGCCATTCCTCGAGCAGGTCCAGCAGGAGATAGTCTTCGAACCAGCTTGCGGTGACCGCGGCGATGGCGTCCACGTGCTCCTCCGCGCACTGCCGGCCCGCGGCTCGTGACTTTTCGGGCGTGTCCACGGAGCCCAGTTCGAGGACCTCACAGCCCGCTTGGCACAGAGTGCTTCCGAGCGCTGCCGCGAGAACCGGGGCCTGATCCGCGCCCACTTCCAGCGGGCTTGAGAGCGCGAGCACCGCCACGTGCGCCCGCAAGCCGGGTCTGGGCAAGCTCATGCCCACCACTCCTTCCAGGCCGAGATGAGCGCCTCAATTCCGGCCCAGGGAGTATCCGGGAAGACCGCGTCCACCGGGTGGAGGATGAAGCGGTTCGTCTCGGCGAGAGTATTAAGGGCGTGTAGAGCCTCATCGCGGATCCGCGCCGCGTCTGCGCTGCCGAGACTGAGGGCGTTCGTGCCACCCACGAGTGTCATCCGCTCCGCGAGTTCATCGCGCGCCCACTGCAGGTCCACACCGTCCTGCACCGGGTCCACGAAATACAGCAGATCGACGCCGGCATCCGCCAGCCTGGGTCCGAGTTTGTCGACGCCGGTGGTCATCACGTAACCCAGCTTCCGACCGTGCCGGTGCACGAGATCAGCGAGTGCGGACAGGTGGGGGAACACGAAGCGGTCGAACAGAACGGGGGACCAGAAATCAGTAGACGAATACCATCCCCGCTGCACGATGAGGTCCACGTCCGGCGAAGTCAGCGCCAGTTCAGTGCGCGCGTAGTCAGTGGCCGCGATGATGTCCACCAGTTTCCCGAAGGCGCCCGGCTGGTCCAGCGCCATCATGATCGCGCCCTCGGTGCCGGTGAACCACACCACCGCGTCCATCCCGAAGGCCGACCATGCCTGCACCGCGATGCCGTTCTCCCTGGCGAAAGCGCCGACGCGCTCCATGCGATGGGCAAACCAGGCACTCGCGGCGTCATTCGGTGGCGCGAAGAGATGCTGAATCACCGGAACGTCCGCCGGGCCGGTAATGGCATGCTCCACGGCGCGCGGAATGTTGAAGTCCTCGATCAGCGGAACGTGGTCGGGCTGCACCGGCCAGCCGGGCGGGTCCGGTTCCGTCCGCTTCACGGCATGGCGCAGGCTGCCCGAAGGCGTCTGGTACTCGCGAACCATCACCGGGTACTGACCCTGCTGTCCTGCCGGGATGCGCAAATCAGCCCACGTCACTTCCGTGGCGACGCTCCAGGGCACCGACACGTCCAGCAGATCATCCACGCCCAGCGACCGCCATGCAAGGACCCGCCGGAAATCGTCTTCCAGCGTCCAGGGAACGGTGGTGGTGTGCAGGTGCTCCATGCGCATGGAATACCAGTAGTCGACCGGGTGGCCATCCGTCTCCCAGCGCAGGCCTTGCGGGGCAGGCAGGCCGAAACACCAGGTGGTCAGCGCCGGATGGTCTGCCGGTTCGCCTGCAAGCGCTGCGCGGATGCGTTCGCGTGAGGTCAATGGGCTCTTCCCTACCCTTCCAGGGCGGCGCGGATCGTCTCCGCGGCCCAGTCTTCCTGCTCGGGCGTCAGACACGACGGCACCGGGATGATGATGGACCGAGCGAACAGGTCGTCGCTCTTCGGGCAGGCGCCGCGGTTGTAGTCACGCAGCAGCTCGGCGTTGGCTTCTAGCCTCCAGGGGTTGCCGGCGGCCGACAGGCCCGCCTTCGTGACAAGTGGAGGTATGTTGTAGTAGATGTGCTGACCCGTGTCCGCCAACAGGGCGACATTGTGCATCCCTGCCGTGCGCAGGGCTTCCGCGACACTGAGTGCCCGCGCGGGGTGCTCGAGAATCAGGATCATGAAGGCTCCGGTATCACCGGCTTCGTCGTGGAGGGTCCTGAACCGTACGCCCGGGACGTCGCCGATCAGGCTCTTGATGCGCCGCTTGGAGGCCCGCATGTGGTCCACGATGCGCGGCAGCTTGGTGATCTGAACCGATGCGACAGCACCTGCGAGTTCGGTCATCCGCCGGCCCTGCCCCCAGAGCACCGCATACGGTTCGGGCATCGCAAGACGGCCTTCCACCCGCACTACCCCCATGTCGTGGGCCGAGAATGCCCGGTTGTAAAGCCTCTCATCACTGGTGAGGATCAGGCCACCCTCGCCGCAGGTCATGTTCTTGTTGAGCTGCAGGCTGAAGATGCCCATGTCGCCGAAAGTCCCGACCTTACGGCCGTCCACACTGCCGCCATTGCACTGGGCGCAATCTTCGAGCACAGGCACCTGGTGGCGGCTTGCGACCTCCATGATCGCCGGCATGTTGCAGGGCGCTCCGGCCATGTGGATGGGGATGATCAGCCCTGTTCGCGGCGTGATCTTGCGCTCTAGGTCGGCGGGATCCATGGTGAGGGACTCGTCTACCTCACACAGAACCGGAATCGCGTTGGCCTGCACCACCGCGCCCACCGTCGCTACCCACAGGTAGGCGGGAACGATGACTTCGCTCCCGGGCCCGATACCCAGGGCGGCGAGAGACACCGCGAGCGCTCCAGTGCCGCTGTTGACGGCCAGGGCGTGGTTGGCGCCGTAGAACTCTCGAGCGGCGGCTTCGAGAGCATCCACATAGCGCGGCGTGCCCAGTCCGTAGTAGCGGAACAGCGACCCGTTGCGCAGAACATCCACCACCGCCTGCTCTTCGGCTTCGTCGATCCAGTAGGCTCCGGGGTACTCGTAAGGCCAGGGGCTGGTCATGGCGTCCTCCGCATCCCAACAGAGTTGCCGGATCTGCCCGGCACAATTGGTTTCCGCGCCGCAAGGGTGTTCTCCTGCAGAAGCAGGCGGCGAACCGGGGACTGTCGAATTCATCTCCAAAGGCAGCCCTCTTTGGGAGGCGATATCGAGATGCGGACGGCGCTCGCACCAATGATGGTTCTGCTGGTTCTCGCGCCCTGCTTCGCGAGGCACGGCGATGTGGTGGCGACGGCCTGGGTGCATGGGGAACGCAACTGCCTGAGCGAAGACTATCGCAAGGTCGCCCAGACGATTCGCCTCCAGCCCGGCCTGAACGCGCTGGCCATCGAGGCCGGTCGGGGGATCGTCTACGGCGCAAAAGACGTGTACCGCAAGCGCCGCCCCGTCAACGTGATCCTGAAGTTCGACCCGAACCGGGTGTCGAGCAGGAACAACGCCGACAAGTTCACTCCCATCTCGCATGCCGCGCTGTTCCACCCGGACGGCCACATGACCAACAGCCAGATCACCGTGATCGCGAAAGCCGCCACCACCGTGTACGCGTTCGTGATCGACAGTGTGCGTGAAGATAACGCGGGCGGCGTGGTAGTGGCGGCGTACCGCGGTGACCAGGAGTACACGTCGGTCGCGCCGGATGCAAAGCCCTTCGCCCGTGTCTGGGTGGATGCGAAGCACAACTGCCTGGCCTGCGACGTGCGCCGGGTGGCGAAGGCCATCACGCTGGAGCCGGGGGAATACCACTACAACTCTGAGGGCGCTATCGCCTACGGCCCGACCGCGCTGGACAGGGAGCGCGCATCGGCCCAGGCCCTGCTGGACCTTGATCCTGCCTGCGTTGACTGGTGCGACGTGGGCTGCGGCGGACCCGAGGGGTTCGGAGCGCCGATCGCGGCGATGTACGCGACCGCGCCCTGGCACGAACGCAACCTGACCGTGCGCAAGCCCACCACGATCTACGTCTACGTCATGGACACGACCCCGGCGGGCAACTCCGGGGCCGTGAAGGTCGTCTTCCGGGAAGGACACACCGGCATCTGACGCGCCGCAGCGCCGCTCAGCACATTGAGCTCCGCATTACAGCGCCTCGCGGGCCTGCGGAATGCGCTCGTCCACGATCTGCTGGAGCCGCGCCAGTTTCTCGCGCACCAGGTCGGGGCTGATCATGTACCCGTATGCTTCCCCATGCCAGCCAAGGCGCGAGTCGGCTTCCATGAGCGGGATCGACGTCGGCGCGACTGCCAGCTCATCTCGGCAGATCTCTTCCATGCGGTCCAGCAGCGCCCGCTTTTCTGCGGCATCTTCGCTGGCGTAGAAGGCATTGCGGGTGAGCAGGAAGTCCAGGACATTCGCGGCGCTCTCCGTCTGCAGCAAATGGAACCTCGCCACGCCCGCTTCGCGCCGCAGTCGGCGCAGGTCCTCGCCTTTCGCTTTCGCCAGAGCGCTTTCGAACAGCGGCAGCGCCTCCCGCCCCTTCTCCACTTCGGAGCGGTAACACATGAGCACCTGTTCCGGCGTGAAAGGCGAGCACCAGTTGAGCTGGTCGCCTTCCACGTCCTTATCCAGCAGCCACGAGTTCGGGAATTTCTTGTTCACCTGGTCGAAGACGAACCAAAATGCGGGGCCGCGGCTGATCGGCCCGTTGTACATCACCGGGATGCTGCCCGGGAAGTCGTCGTGGGCCTTCGCCAGAATGTTCCACGCCGCCACCACATCGTCCGCCGCATCAGGGCCGAAGTTGCGCACCGCGATCTCCCGGATCCCGTCCTCCACCTGCTCGGGCTGCGGGGCGAAGCTGAAGTGCCCGGCGACTTCGGTGGCGAGAGACGGCATGTTGCCGAAGTTCCAGCAGGTCATCAGACCGGAGACACCAGTCTCGCGCAGTGTCACGTATTTCTGCCCGATCTTGTGGGGCACAGGCAGGTATGGGATGTCCGGGTTCTCGTGGGTGGTGCCGATCTGAATGCGCGCGTACAACGGGCGATTGCGCGACAGCATGAAGTCGGCCACGCCGCGGAACCTCTGGCTGGGGCCGACCACCTTGATGTTGTACTCGTCGTTGGTGTAAGGGATGCCGCAGGCCTCGGCGGGTTCGCCGCGCTCGTAGTCGCCCATGACGATGGTGTCCTCGGGCAGCGCCGCCAGCACACCCTCCTGGGGGTCCGGCTCCCACATGGCCCAACTCCAGTTCCACGCGATGATCTCGGCTTCGGGCTTCACAGACTGCGCACCGTCGCGGATGAGCCGCACCAATTCGCCCACCGTGTCCTGCGGGGTCCGCCGGCTGCATCGGGGGCAATCAGATACCTCGCCGAACCGCTCCTCTGGATTCTCGGGTTTGACGCCCGTCCGGCACCAGCAGTGGCTCGGGTACTCGGAGGCGGTGATCATCACGAAGCCGGCGAGGTCGGGCACACGGGTGAAGATATCGCGGGCGGATTCCCTCAGGTATGTCTTGATTTCCGGCGTACTGGTGCACAGGTTCACCATGGGCTTGTACGTGGACGCCGCGCCGCGACACTGGGGGTAGAGCTTGAAGAACTCGTCATCCTCCCGCATCCCCAGCGGCTCATTGAGGTACAGGAAAACCCGGATGCCGTAACGCGCGGCCCGTTTGCAGACCCCATTCAGCTTGCCCAGGATCTCGTCGGAGTTTGCGCCGAACTCCGGGATCGCGCTGTTGCGGGCGAAGTGCCGGAAGCTGCCGCGGATCCAGATGCCGTTGAACCCGTGTTCGGCCAGGCGCATAAGCATATTGTCGTGGTAGAAGATCTCGGGCCCGGCGTCTTCTTCCCTGTATCCCGGGTAGTCCATGCCGGGGCTGATCCACTCGGCGTTGAACGGGTCCCCGCCGTATCCGGTGAACTCATCCACGTAGAAGGGCGAAAGGGGCGAGCGGTGGATGCGGTGTTTGAACAGGGGCTTGCGAGTCTCCTCGCAGACGGGCAGGATCGGCCCGCCGCGCTCGCGCATGAGGTTCTCCAGCCGGAACACGCCCTGCAATACGCCTGCAGGACCCGCGCCCGTGACCTCAATGCCATCAGGCGACACGCGGATGCGGTGGGTCTCCGGATTGCTGTCCAGCGCAGCGTCCACATCGAGGGCAATGCGCTTCGGGGCCCCGCAGCAACTCAGTTCTCCACCCACGGACCGCGCCACGAACTGCGCGAGATGGTCCGCCGCCACCTGGGTTATCTCGCTGGTGTCAAACAGGCTCAGCGCCCACTCGCTGTCGAGGGTCACCTCGCCCGGACCGGCAACCACACCCTCGCGGCGGAAAGACTCGGCGTAAGTCGGCGATAGCAGGTCTGCTGCAAAGGGCATGGACTCGATGATCTTCATGACAAGGTCTCCTCAAATGCTCGTGAACAGGCAGAACCGCCGGCCTGCGGAAGCAGACCGGCGAGGTGTTCGGCGGTCAGGGTGGTGCGGTCAGTCCGCCCCGAAACCCATGGTGGTGTAGTACGACAGATTCGGCTGGCGCACGTCGGCGCGCCCGATCTGGGCCACTACCGGCACCGAGGACCGCAGGCGCAGGGCGTATTGTCCGAAGGGCACCTGGAAACCGCTCTCGCCCACGGGCTTGTCCATGCGAAAACAGGTGACCCGCCGCGCGGGAGCAAGGAGCTTGATCCCCATTTCCGGCTCGCGGTCCGAGAAGTACACGTCCATCTCGATGTGCGCGTCCTCGTCGCCTGTGTTCAGGACGATCAGGGACTCATGCCCTTCCAGCGGCAGATCGGCGTCACCGGCCGGCGGCAGGTCGCCGTCGGGGAAGATCCATGTTGTGCGTCCATCTCCAGCGCTCATGTCGTTCTCCTTGGTTCGGTGTTGAGGTGCTCCGTGACGTGTGACCGCGTACCCGTTGGGCCCCGCGTCCTGGACAGCAGACACACCCCACAGCTGGCCGAACGGCTAACCGCGGTGCCAGGTGCGGGATGCGTCGTTGGTGCAGGTGCGGGATGCACGGTCGGTGCAGGTAAGGGATGCGCCCCTTGGCCAGGTGCGGGATG
>JAGPGE010000127.1 GCA_018056145.1 Armatimonadota bacterium | reverse complement strand
GGCTTCGACAGCGTGGCCAGGCGCGTCATGAACCCGAGGAACCCGTCCCGCTCGGTATCAGGGCCCTCGACCGTGATGGTGCCCTCGTAAGAGGTGCGGAACAACAGCGTCGCCCGCTCGCTCCCGGTGATGTGCAGGTTCCCCTGCACATGCATGGCGTCCACGACGCTGCCCGGGGGCAGATTCAGCATGCGGATCCCGTGGGCATCGGGGGCCTTCTGGTACATTCCGTGCGCATAGACTTCGTCTAGGAGCACCCGGCAAGGCTGCCCGGATGACGAGACGATGCGGATGTCATCGCCGTGCTTCATGGCGCCGGAATCGTGATGGCCTGCTGCGAAGTTGGCGAGGGTCACGCCCTCAGCGCCGTCCAGTTCCACCATCGGCCGCCCCTCTTCGCCGCGCCAGAGCAGCCCGCAGCGGAATCCCGCGCCCCCGAAGGTGTAGTCGCTCCCGGACAGCCGCAGCGTATCCGAGATCGCGTAGAACCCGTTGGGCAGATACGCGACGGCGTTGCCCCTTGCCTCGCGCGCCGCATCAATGGCCGCCTGGATCGCCGCGGTGTCGTCGGTCTTCCCGTCGCCTTTCGCGCCGAAATCGCGGACGGCGTCGAACACCTTGCCGGACAGCCGCGCTGTGTCGCGCAGGAACCGCTGCTCCGCTGATTCGATCACCCCGCCGCGACTGCCTGCCGGGATTTCGTAGAGCCTGGCGGCAGGCGTGAGCCCGACCAGCCGCGCCGCCGGTTCGGGCGAATTGTTGCTGACGAATAGCGTCTGCCCCGCATTCACCAGACGCACTGGCGGGGCATCCGAAGGCGGATCTGTGAAGGCGCAGTCGAACATCAGAACCGGGCTGCCGTTGAGATGCACCGCGCCGTCGGGGTCGGTCCAGCGCGCAACGCGGCAGTCCTGGATGGTGAGCGGGGCAATGGTGCCGGCCTCCAGTACGAACCGCCGCGCACCCACCGACGTGCAGCGGCGGATGGAACTGCCGTGCTCGCTGCCCACGATGAAGTCCGCCTCGCGGCTGCCCTCGAAGTGACAGTTGCGGGCGTAGAAGTTGGCCTTGTTGTCCCGGATCCCCACCCCGCAGTTGCGAAACTCGCACTGGTCCACGGTATTGTCGTAGTCATTGAAGGTCAGGAACGCCAGGCCCGAGCCGCAGCTCTCGAACAGGCAGTTGCGGTACAGAATCTCCGCTGAGGCGATCTTCTGCTCGTGCCCCACGCGGATGCCGCATTCGGTGAAGTTGCGGTAGGCTTCATGCTCGTGGCGCACTTCGGTCTCGAACCGTTGCTGGGCCGCGTGGTCGAATCCCACCGCCGCCTTGCCCTGCCCGTCCCAGCTCAGGCCCACGAACCGGCTGTAGGCGACCCCGTTGCTCCAGAACATTCGCCCGCCTTCGGAACCGTCCCAGATGATCCGAGTGTCCCGCCCATGCCCCACAACGAGGCAGCCAATCGCCGCCCCGGTGATGGTGAGAGTGTTAGTGATGCGGTATGTGCCCGGCGGCAGGTAGACCGACTTGGTGGGCCCGCCCATGTTGAGCGCGGCCTGAATCGCCCCGGTATCATCCGCCTGCCCGTCACCCACCGCGCCGGGCGTCACGTCCGTCTGCACGTTGATCCAGTCCGACCTCTCCTCCCACGCCAAGCTGGGAATGTCGATCTGCGCGAACAGCGACGCGCACGTCGCGATCATCAGTGCAGATGCAAACCATTGGGGTATTGGGGTCACCTCCGGGATGCTGCCGTTTCTCAATGCTTCGACCAGTCCAGCGTCATCTGCTCTCGCGCACCCACGGCCTCCACAATGGGCCACGAGGCGCGCAGCTCGTCCTCATACGGGCCGATCTTCTCCACCGGGATCGCCTTGAAGCCCAATGCGAAGGCAGGGGACTCCGGCCTCAGGCGGTAATCGTCATTAGCCCGGTCCACGAACAGGGGGTCGGCGATCACCGAGTGCTGATCCAGCCCCAGGTTCTGCCACGCCTGCCATTCATCCACTGGCGTCGTCTCCTGTAACTGGACCTCATCCACCCAGATCGTGCCCGTGCCCTGGGAGATGTCGATGCGAATCTTGATACTCTCCATGCCCTCTTTCCAATCCGAGTCGCCCTTGGCCGGGAAGCGGAAACCGGCCGCGAACGGGGTCCACTCGGGGCCCGCCTTTCCGCCCGCGCGTCCCTGCGCCCAGAAGAACTTGTTGGGGACATACGCCTGGGCCATGATGGCGAAGTTGACCCCCTCGCCCGCACCCTTGACCTTCGCCGCGAGACGGTAGCTCTTGCCCGGTTCCAGCCGGATGGCTTCGCTCACGAAGTTGGTGGTCAGCACCTGACCGCTGGAGTCCGTCGTGGTTCCCTTCCCCTCAATGCGCACGGATTTCCCGCCCGCGGCAGGCAGGTTGGTGTCGATTCCTGCCCACGAGTCATTGGGCCGCACCTGCCAGGTCCAGCCGGCGGGCAGCGCCCCCGGCTCACCCTCTTCGAAGCCCGGGTTGGGCGCGAGATTTGGCCCCACCGGCTTGCCGATGGCGGCTACTCCGGTGCGAATGGGGTGGCCGTCATGCCAGATCACGTTGAAATCGGATTCCGTCTTGTCGAAAGGCAAGTTGTAGTGGGCGAAGAGCCGCGCGGTGGGTTCGCTATAGCAGACCACATTGCGCAGGAACTTGTTGCCGGCCATCTGCCAGGCATCCTCGAGGCTCTCGGTCAGTTCCCTGTAGCCGGGATACTTGAGATACGCTTCGGTTCCCGAGAACTTGTTCCAGGTCTCGGTCATCATCGGAACCGGATGCCCGCCTTTCACGTAGCCGCTGTACTGCATCTGGCTGTCCCGGCCGTCGATGAAGATATTGTTCTCGATCACATTGTCCCGGCCGCCGTGAACATGCGCGCCGCCGAGGATCGTCCGGGCCACGATATTCCCGTGTACATGAGTGCCGCAGGTGCCGTCGTCCAGGTAGATGCCCCAGTTGTAGTGGGGGCTGGTCCAGTGGCCGCCCTCCTGCCCGAAGCCCACGATGTCATGCAGGTAGTTGTAGCGGATCTCGGTGCCGCGCTTGGTCCAGTCCACCTGCCAGCAGTAGATGCCGCCGCAGTCCGCGGTCTCCAGGTTTACGTGGCGGATGTGGTTCAGCTCGATGATATGGTCATTTCCGCCCCAGACAATCCCGAAGCGCGGGCAGTCGTGGACGAGGTTGCGTGACACCCGGTTGCCCACACCGCTGAGAGACACGCCCACGCCCTGTTTGTAGAAGACCCCGGTGTGATGCAGGTAGTTGTTCTCGGCGAAGTTCTCCGCAGGCTCGAGAGTGTCGCGGTTGCCCCCGTTGAGGCTGATGCCGTCGCGGCCCACGTGGTGGATGTCGCACCCCACGACCCCGTTGTGCTTCCCGCCATTGATCGCGATTCCCGTTCCGTTGTAGTCGCCTACATTGCGCACCACGCTGGCGGCAATCAGGCAGTTTTCGGCGCCGGTCATGGAGACCGCGGTGCCTTCAGAGCACTCGAAGATGAGCCCGCGGAAGGTGATGTTGGCGGCGCCCGGCTGCAACTGGAGGATCGTGCGCACCACCGGCGCGGAGACGGTCATGGTGTTCGGGTCAGCGTTTTCAGGCGGCCAGAAATACAGCGTCCAGGTCTCCCTGTCGAGATACCACTCGCCTGGCGCATCCAGTTCCTCGCGCAGGTTCTGCACGAAGTACCGGTCCGTTGGCCGTATTGGGTACGAGGCGTTCCCGGCGAGAGTGATGATGCGCTTCTCGCGGTCGATGTCGGCGATGCGGATGATGTTGTTCCACCAGTTGTAGCGCGGGAACACCATCACCTCGCCCTCCTGCGGGTTGGCCCATTCGCGGGCGTCGGACTCCTTGTAGTGCAGGAGATTCTGGGGCTCATCGGGGATGCTCTTGTACATGGGAATCGGCTCGCCGTCCGCGTATGCCCAGCCGCCGGTCACGTAGTTGTCGGGGTCGAAGTTCGGGTACCGCGCCAGTTGCATGCGCTCGCCGTTGCACAGAAGCTGGCGGAAGTAGATATCCCGGAAGCCCAGGGCCGCAACATCCGCCTTGAGTACTTCACCCTCATGCACCTGCCAGCCGGCAATGGCCTTCCCGCCGATGATGACCGGCTGCTCGCCCTCGAATGCCCGGTAGACGATGGGCGCTTCGGGGGTTCCGGAGTCCTGCGCGTCCAGCACGAAGGTTGTGCTCACCTCGTACAGGCCCTCGCGCAGATACACGGTAACGCCACCATCCGGCAAGGGCCCGGCCTGCTTCAGGGCGCGGATGGCATCCCGGGCGCCCTGAAGGGTTGCGAAGGGTCTCTCCTGCGTCCCTGGCCCGGCGTCGTTGCCGTCGGGAGACACGAATAGGGTGTGCGGCTGTGCGAAAGCGACGGTAAGCACGTTGATCATCCCTATCACAAGAATGCGGCGGATCAGCATCGAGGCACCTCCGGGTCTCCGCGCCATTATGCCGGGCCGTCGCGGCGCGGGAAGGAATCGAAGGAGACAATTCCCCGTGCGTGCACCCTTCCCCTTGTTCCGCGCAACCCGCACGGCGCAAAGGGTGGAACCGGGCCAGCGGCGAAATACAGCTCGGTTCACCCAAGTCGCAAGCTCCACGCGGAGGATCACATGCCCACCACGACGATCATCGACGCCGTCCGCACCCCCATCGGCCGCTTCGGAGGCGGGCTGCTTGAGTACTCCGCGGGTGGCCTGGCTGCTCTCGTTGTCCAGGCGCTCATGGAGCGCAATGACATCCCGCCCGACCAGGTGGACGAGGTCTTCTTCGGGCAGGTGATCCAAGGCGGTTCTGACGGAAATCTCGCCCGGAAGGCCGCCATCGCGGCGGGGCTTCCGGTCAGCGTCTGCGGGGTCACGGTGAATATGGCCTGCGCGTCCGGCATGCGCGCCATCGACATGGCCCGGCAGGCGATTCTCCTGGGCGAGGGCCGCATCTTCATCGCCGGCGGGGCTGAGAGCATGAGCAACGCGCCCTTCTATGTGAAGGACGCCCGTTGGGGGCACAAGCTGGGGAGCATCACCATGATCGACGCCATCATGGACGAGGGCCTGCGCTGCCCGGTCACGGGAATGGGAATGGGCGAGACGGCGGAGGAGATTGCCACGCGCACTGGAATCACCCGCGAGGAGATGGATGCCTGGGCTCTGCGCAGCCAGGAGCGGGCGCGGTCGGCCATCGATTCCGGGCGCTTCGCGGACGAGATCATCCCGGTCCCGCGCGCGAAGGATGAACCGCTGTGCGTGGACGAGCATCCACGTGACACGTCCTTGGAGGCCCTGGCGAAGCTGAAGCCCGCTTTTCGTCCCGATGGCTGCGTCACCGCCGGAAACGCGTCGGGCATCAACGACGGTGCCTGCGCGCTTCTTGTGGCCGAAGGCGAGCGCGCCGCTGAGCTGGGCTGGACACCCCGCGCCCGCGTTGTCGCTTCCGCCTGGGCAGGGGTCGAGCCTGCAATCATGGGCATGGGCCCGGTGGATGCGGTTCGCAGGATGTGTGATGTCGGCAAACTCCAGGTCAGCGACTTCGAACTGGTGGAGCTGAACGAAGCCTTCGCGGTGCAGGCGCTGGCGGTCATGCGCGACCTCGGGCTGGACGAGGAGCGGGTCAACGTGAACGGCAGCGGAATCGCCCTGGGACATCCCATCGGCGCTACCGGCGCGCGCATCGTCACCAGCCTGCTGTACGAGATGGAGAAGCGCGACCTCACACTGGGCCTGGCCACTCTCTGCGTGGGTGGCGGCATGGGCATGGCAATGGCCATCGAGAGGATCTGACAGACGGTCGGGTGACCGGCCGTCGCGGGGGAGACACCGATGCAGGTCAGGAAGATGTGCATCATCGGCGCGGGTACTATGGGCACGGGAATCGCCCAGGTCGCGGCGCAGGCGGGAATCCAGACGACCCTGATGGATGCGTCTGCCGAGTCCCTGGATCGCAGCCGGCGCACGCTGGACAGGTCGTTGAACACTGCGGTTGAGCGTGAGAAGCTCACCCCCGCTCAGGCTGACGGCGCCCGGGCTCTCGTGGCCTGGAGCGCCCACGAGGACCCTATCGCCGAAGCGGACTGGATCGTGGAAGCGGTCTTCGAAGACGCCGAGATCAAGGGCCGGGTGCTGCGGCGGATCTGCGACCTGGCGCGCCATGATTCGGTGATTACCACCAATACATCCACGCTGCCGATCCATGAACTCGCGACCTACTGCTTCCGGCCCGAGCGCTTCATTGGGATGCATTTCTTCAACCCGGTGCCGGTGATGAAGCTGGTGGAGGTCATCCCCTGGCAGGGCAGCGCGCCGGAGACCACGCGCTTTGCCATCTCACTATGCGACCGCCTGGGCAAGACGCCCGTGGTCGCGCCGGATATTCCCGGTTTCCTGGTGAACCGGGCCTTCGGGGCACTGGTAGCAACAGCAATTGACACCTGGCAGGCAGGCGCCGACCCGCAGGCCATCGACGACTCGCTGGAACTGGGTCTCGGGCACAAGATGGGACCGCTGCGCACCGCCGACCTGGTGGGGCTGGACGTGACCCTCGCACTGCTCCAGTCACTGTGGGACCACACCGGCGATGAACGCTTCCGGGTGCCGGCTGTGCTCGTGGAGATGGTGAAAAGCGGGAAACTCGGGCGCAAGAGTGGCGAGGGCTTTTACAAGTACGAGGACTGAATACGGCGAAAGGCGGCAATACACATGACGGACAAGCCTCTCGACGGCAAGAGCGCGCTGATTACCGGCGCATCCCGGGGAATAGGGCGCGCAATCGCCCTCGCCTTCGCTCGCGCCGGGTGCGATGTAGCTATCAACTACGTGAACGTGCCGGACCGCGACAACGCCGCCGAAGCGGGGCAGGTGGCCGATGAGATCCGGGCTCTCGGCTCCGAGGCATTCTGCGTGGAGGCTGACGTCACCGACCTGGACGCCGTGGAGGAGATGGCGGCCGCCGTCATCGACCGTTTCGGCAAGCTGGATATCCTGGTCAACAATGCGGGCATCACCGCCGACAGTACTCTGAAAAAGCTGAGCAAGGACGCCTGGGACCGGGTGCTGGCGGTGAACCTGACGGGGGCCTTCCACTGCACCCGCGCGGTCATCGAGCACATGCGCGAGCGCCAGTCCGGACGAGTCATCTCACTGGCATCCGTGGTGGCGCTGTCGGGGAACATCGGCCAGGCGAACTACGCGGCCAGCAAGGCGGGGCTCATCGGCTTTACCAAGTCCCTCGCGCGCGAAGTGGCCCGGCGGAACATCACCGTAAACGCCATCGCGCCCGGTTTCATCAATACCGAGATGGTGCAGGCCATGCCCGCGCCGGCGCTGGAGCAGACACTTGCCTCCATACCCATGGGCCGGTTGGGCGAGGCCGAAGAGATCGCCGATGCCGCGGTGTTCCTGGCCTCCGACGCGGCGAAGTACATCACTGGCCACGTGCTCTCGGTGAATGGCGGTCTTTATATGTAGCCTTCGCGCCCAGCCGCAGAGCAGTGGTGTGGTCGGACGGTCAGCCGCGGGGTGGTCTCGCCGTCCAGAGACCGGGGCCCCACGGGTCATCCGCCGGCGTGCGGGGCCCTGTGCGCTGAATGCGACCGCCTGCCTTCGCCGCGCACATCCCGCGCCTGACCGAGCATATGCCGCTCGTCATTCGGGAGGGTGTCACCTCTCGTCGAAGCAGAGCCTGCGCCGAAGCACACCACGCGGGGCGTGGTCTGGCGCCAGTCGTCTGCCGCTGCCGTCAGTGGGACAGGCAATCCTGCCTGTCCGTAGTGCGCCCAACGCTCCATTCAGGAGGACCAAATGTCCGGAAAGCTCCAGCCGGTTGACCAGTCCGTCGCGCGCATTCCAGACGGCGCAACCATCGCCATCGGCGGCTTCGTTGGCGCCGGGCACCCCGAAGCACTCACCAGCGCCATCGAGCGGCGGTTCCTCGAAGAGGGCCACCCCCGGGATATCACCGTGGTCTATGCCGCTGGCCAGGGGGACGGTGCAAGCCGGGGCATCAACCACCTCGCCCACGAAGGCCTGGTGAAGCGGATCATCGGCGGCCACTGGGGCCTGTGTCCCGCCCTTGGGAAGCTCGCGGTGGAGGGCCTAGTCGAGGCGTACAACTGGCCCCAGGGCGTGATCTGCCACCTGTTTCGCGAGATCGCAGCGGGGCGGCCGGGGCTCATCACTCACATCGGCCTGAAGACTTTCGTGGACCCGCGCAATGGCGGTGGAAAGCTCAATGACAGGACCACCGAGGACCTGGTGGAGGTCATCCAGCTCGCGGGGCGCGAATGGCTCTTCTACCGCTCTTTCCCGGTACATGTCGGGCTCATTCGCGGGACCACCGCCGACGAGCGCGGGAACATGACCATGGAGCACGAAGCGCTCTTCGGCGAAATGCTCGCCATCGCCCAGGCCGCCCGGAACAGCGGCGGGCTCGTGCTGGCACAGGTCAAGCGCGTGGCAGCCGCGGGCAGTCTCCCGCCGCAGCACGTCCGCGTGCCGGGCATACTCGTGGATTCAGTCTCGGTGGCCGGGCCCGGCGAGCATTCGCAAACCTTTGGGGAGGACTACAACCCGGCCTACTGCGGCGATGTGCGCGTGCCCTTCAGCAGCATCCCCGCATTGCCCATGGATGAGCGGAAGATCATCGCCCGCCGGGCCGCGCTGGAGCTTTCCGTCGGGGACATCATCAACCTCGGGATCGGCATGCCCGAGGGCGTGGCGGCGGTGGCGAACGAGGAGGGCATCGCACACTTCCTCAACCAGACCGTGGAGGCCGGTCCCATCGGCGGCGTTCCCGCGGGCGGCCTATCCTTCGGCGCGGCTGCGAATCCGGAGGCTATCGTCGACCAGCCCTCGCAGTTCGACTTCTACGACGGCGGCGGCCTGGACGTCGCCTTCCTCGGAATGGCCCAGGCGGACGCAGCCGGGAACGTGAACGTGAGCAAGTTCGGCCCCCGGGTGGCGGGCTGCGGTGGCTTCATCAATATCACCCAGACGGCCCGGAAGGTCATCTTCTGCGGCACCTTCACCGCGGGCGGCCTGGAAATCGCCTCCGGCCATGGGCGGCTGACAATCATCGCTGAAGGCAAGCACCGCAAGTTCGTGGATGCGGTGGAGCACGTCACCTTCTCGGGCGAATACGCCGCGGACAAGCGCCAGCATGTGCTGTACGTTACCGAGCGCGCCGTGTTTGAGCTAATCGACGGTAGGCTTGTTCTGTCGGAGATCGCGCCGGGGGTTGACCTAGAGCGTGACATCCTGGCCCACATGGACTTCCGGCCCGAGGTGCCCGGCGACGTGCCCTCCATGGACCCGCGCATCTTCCGCGACGAGAAGATGGGGCTGGCCGCTGAGTGTAGCTGAGGTTTCGAGCGCCCGATACGGCCGAGAGTAACGGAGAACCCAATGCCCCTCGTGACGCAGTACACCGACGTGAAGCAGGCCTATTCCGACGCCGCCGCGCGGGGGATCGCCCTGCCGGCATTCTGTGCTGAGGACCGCGAGACGCTGGAAGCAATCCTCGCGGCAGCCCTGGAGGTCGCGCAGGAGATCGGCGTCGCTGACCTGCCCGTGGTGCCCGCCTGGACCGGGCGGTACCCCGCGCGGGGTCAGGCCGGCCTGGTTGCGGCCTGTGGCGAGCCGGTGCTGGGGACGCAACTCATGTTCTCAGACCTGGAGGCCTTCACCGGCCCCCACAGCCCCTATCGCAACCTGCGGGTGATGCCCCACCTCGACCACGCCTTTCCCTGGCTTGACAGTGATCTGCTGGAAGACTTCGCCGACCAGTTCGCCTCAGTGATGCATGATGCCAGCACGCGGCCGCTCGATGAGAACATGCGGCTGACAGCAGCCTACCGGGAGCGCATGGACGGGAGAGTGCTGGTTGAGGGCGCGGTGGCTGAACTCTCAGAATCCGGCGAAGTCGGCCACGGTGGAGGCGGCCCGACAACGGCTGAGCAGGCGGAGCGGTTCGTGCGTGAGACCGGCGTCGACCTGATCGTGCCCGACGTGGGCACTGAGCACCGCAGCACCGGGCCGCCGGCGAAATACCTGTCGGACCGCGCTCGGGAGATCAGTGCGGCGGTAGGGCCGATTTTGTGCCTGCACGGGACAAGCTCCGTCGCCGAGGCCGACCTGCACCTCTTAGCCCGCGACGGGATTGTGAAGATCAACATCTTCACCACCCTTGCGGTCAAAGGCGGGCAGGCGGTTGCGCGACAGGTGCTGGCCGACCTGGACCGCATTCTGCCGGCGGCTGAATTGGCCGCCCTGCGGGATGCGGGGATGCTGGGCGATGCGTTCGGCATGAACGGCTCGTCGAAACCCACGCTGGCCAGCGTCGCCAATGCCCCCCGCCGCGATGCATGGTTCGAGGCCGTGAAGGTGCGCTGTAAGGAGTTCATGCTGCTTTTCGGGTACGCGAAGTACGCCGCGCAAGAAGGCTGACGAAAAGACGCGGCAGGACCGTCGGGTACAGGCGCCGCTCTCGGATGATGCCCGTGACCGTATGCCAGTCCCCCGAAGGCGCTTGCTTCCCCCCGGCGCGTGATATACCCTTGAGGCCAGCCGTGGGGTGTGCGCGTCGTCCAGCGCACGGGGCCCCACGGAACCCGGAAGGCGCACGGGGCCCAACATTGCGACCGCAGGCGGTCAACCTTACGCGGCGCTCCTGTGAAACGTCTCCTTTCCTGCTCTCGGAACGCCCCCCGTTCGTGCCTGTCCCCAACGGCCCCACATGGGCATCGCATGTAGAA
>JAGPGE010000126.1:2354-10793 GCA_018056145.1 Armatimonadota bacterium | reverse complement strand
GGCAAGCTCCGGCGTGCTTAGGCCCACTCGCCCCCGGGTCACCTGGAACACGCCGTAGTAGTCCATGGCTGAATGAAGCAGCGCAACTCCGGGCCTGCCGGGCGCCGGGTGGGTCTCCTGGAAGGTCCCCGTCTCGCCGTCGAGGGACAGCGCCCGCACTTCCACAATCGGTCTCGGCCCTCTGTCCTCCAGCGAGATCTCCACCGCCTTCGGCTCAGGCGCCTTGCTGTTGTAGGCCAGAAGAACCTGGGTCTCGTCGGCCTCCAGCGCAGTCACCATCACACCCTCGGGCGCATCCACGACAAGCTCTCGCGTGCACCCCGCCCAGCCACCCAGGAGCGCGTCCAGGTAGGCTTCGGGATCGATCTGGTCGAACCGCCCGTTGACGAAAACCACATTGCCCGCTTCGGTCGCCAGCATTTCCCGTGCGACGCCATCGCTGTAGCGGCTGAGGATTCGGTCGGCGGCGGTGGTCAACGGCCGGTGGGGCATCCAGGAGCCCTCGATGGTCTTCCCGGACAAGTCTCTCCACTGGGTCGCTTCCGAGAGCGTCACCGTGCCCTTCGGGAGCGTGAAATTCGGTTCCATGCTGAATGGTTGATTGGATGTCGCAAGCTGCAGCCAGTCCAGGGCGAGATTGCAGGACCGGTGCTCGGAAGGGTACTTCACCGGGTCGATCTCTGTGGGCACCATGGGCTTCTGGTAGTCCAGCATCAGTTCGCCGTACGGTGTGTCACCCACCACAGCGCCAGGAATCAGCACCTCGTAGTCGTTGTTGCCCTCGCGGACGTCGAATGTTGCCGCGAGACGTCCCTCCACCAGCACCCGCGCCTCATGGCCGCGAATTGCCGAACCCTTGAGCCGCAGCACGTGGTCCCTGCGTGGGCTGAAGGGCATCAAGAGCACGGTCCGGGTTCCCACAGCCGGTGTCCAGCGCACTGTCATGTCGCGATCGGTGGCGCCGAACTTGTCCGGCGGCAGTTTGCCCCAGTTCTCGCGCCCGCTGAAGCCGTCCAGAAGGAACTGATCGTCGCCCTCCACCCCGATATCCACATAGGCGTTCATATCCGGTCCGGGCTGGGCCGCAACGGCTGCCTGGGCGGGGGATGTCTCCAGATCGAACAGTCCGTCCGCGCCGGGGAAGTCATCGACGAGCAGCCGCCGATTGGCATCCGCTGCTGCCCACTGGGAGATGAGTTCGCTGATGCTTTCGTCCGCCGCGTTATAGCCGAAGCCCACGCCCCCCGAAGGGGCGACCAGCACATCGAACTTCGCAAGCTCGTCGGCGGTGGCGAAGTCGTCGGGGATCAGGTCGAAACGCACGTTGTTGCGGCGCAGGGCCTGGATGCAGGTATAGATGTCCTCGGGATGCCGCCCGCCTGCGAGCCAGTGCCAATCGTTGAGCAGCACCGCGACCTTCGCGCCCTTGTTCCACTCGCGGATGCTGTCGAAACACTCCTTCATGATGGTGCTGTACAGCAGGTTCTTCTCGCAGTATAACTTGCCGTACTCCACGCAGGGCTCCAGGTTCGAGCCCTCCCACCACTCGTTCCATGACAGGTGCAGCAGGGCCTCGGAGTAATGGGCCAGTGCCTGCACCCAGAAGCGGTCGAAGGCGTTGAAGTCCGGCGGGTAGCAGGTGCCGGGGATGCGAATCTCCCAGTCGTGGTAGAAGTTCTTGAAAGTGTCGAAGAAGACGGTGTCGTAGCGCTTGGCCACGGCGGCCTGGATGAACCGCTCCACGTCCTGGTCATGCGGAACCCCGAATATCCCGCCATACGAATGGGGCCCACAGAAGACCCGTGCCTGGTCCGAGTAGCCGAAGCCCATGTACGGCTGGTACGCGATGTCCCACGAGAAGACGCAACCGGGGAGATTGAGTCGGGTGCGCGCGGCGGCATTGGCCCGCTGCATCTCGGCTTCCCACTGCTGATAGATGTACTTGATGCTCTCGGCCCGCTGATGTCCGCGCGCCGCGGTATCTAGGGTCACATCCCCGAACACGCCAAAGTCCGTCCCCCAGCGGTCATTGAGGGCCGCGATGTCGCCGTACTTGCGCTTGAGGTGGTCCTGGAAGCCCTCGCTGCTTGCAGTCACTTTCGGCGCGCCGTTGCGGCCATAGATCAGGGCGATGGGCTTGTCATTCACCCGCGGGAAGGCAGGGCTGTCACCCAGCAGGCGCAGGTAGAACTCGGTATCCCGCTTCGGGTCGAGGTTCTTGGCGAATTGCTCCATATCGAAGTCCGTGCCGTCCTGGTACACGGACATCCAGGTATCATACCCGCGTTCACGGAGGGCTTCGGCCGCCCGCATGACCGTGAGTTCCCTTGCCTCGTTGTCCAGACCAACCCAACCGGGGCCCCAGTAGTCCATGAAGTGGTGGGTGACGCCCCACTCGGAGGCATCGTGCAGGCTTGCGAGGTTGTCTTCATACGCGCGCGAATCGTAGTAGCCGCGCAGGGGCGTGTTGTACACGCCGCCCATCCAGCCGCCCAGTTCGGTCTGGTAATCCCAGGTGTACCAGTAGAAGAACGTGACGGAGATCCAGGGACGATCCAGTGCCACAGCGGGGGCCGCGAGGATGGCCAACAGAAGCACGACTGCGAGTGCGCGACTCATAGGGGACGCCTCCTTGGTCGGGGACAACCTGCACGTCCGCGCCCCGGAGCGAACTCCAGGGCGTATATCCTGATGAAAGCGATGCGCCCGGAACGTGGGACGGTCACCGGTCACAGGCTCACCGCACCGCCGCCATTGCCCGGCAGTTCCACGATCTCGAACCAGTACCTGCCGATGGCCTTCATCACGTCCACAAGCGAGGCGAAGGTCACCGGCTTGGTCACGTACGAGTTGACCCCGAGATCATAGGTCCGCACCACGTCCTCTTCGGCCTTGGACGAGGTCAGCACCACCACGGGAATCCTGCGCAGCGCCGGGTCTGCCTTGACCTCGGCCAGCGCTTCGCGGCCATCCTTGCGTGGCATGTTCAGGTCCAGGAGAATCAGCCCTGGCCGCGGGGAATTGGCGATGTCCGCATACTCGCCTTGGCGGCGCAGGTACCGCAGCAGTTCCTCGCCATCGTGGACGAAATGCAGCTCATTGGCCAGACGGCTCTCCTCCAGCGCGTCGCGCACTAGAAGACAGTCCTCCTGGTCGTCATCGGCCATCAGAATCACGATAGGCTTGCCGTTGTGTTCCATCCCGCAGGCTCCTCCTCATTGCTCGATTGCCGGACGGGCAGCGTGACGGTGAACGTTGAGCCCACGCCCGGTTCGCTCTGCACCGTGATCTTCCCGGAATGTCGATCCACGATCTTGCGGCAGACCGCCAGGCCGATGCCCGTGCCCGAGTACTCGCCCCGGCCGTGAAGGCGCTGGAAGACCGCGAAGATGCGCTCAGCGTACTTCTGCTCGAACCCGATGCCGTTATCCGCGATCTGGATCTCGTAGCAGGGGCCGTTCGCGCAACCCTCTTCCACGAATCGCCCCGAGATTCTGACGACCGGTGGCTCATCCTGGCGGCGGAACTTCACCGCGTTGCCGATGAGGTTCTGCAGCAGTTGCTGCATCTGCACAGGATCAGCGTCGATGGTGGCCAGGTCTCCCGACTCCACCCGGGCGCCGGCTTCCGAAATACTGATCTCCAGGTCCGACAGGACCTCGCCAAGGACCTGCGACAGGTCCACGGGTTCGAAGGGCTGGGCTCTTGTGGTGACGCGCGAGTATGTAAGCAAGTCGTTGATAAGCCCCTGCATCCTGCCCGCCGCATTGCGCATCCGGGTCAAGTAGTCGAGCGCCTCCTCGCTCAGGCTGTCCCGAGCCGTCGACTGCAGACGGTCTCCGAAGGCCTGGATCTTGCGCAGGGGCTCCTGCAGGTCATGCGAAGCAACATATGCGAACTGCTGCAACTCCTCGTTGGATCGCCGAAGCTCGGCAGTGCGCTCCTGCACCTTCTGCTCCAGACTCTCATTGAGCGCCTTGAGCTCATCAAGGCGCTCGCGCCTCTGGATCAGTTGCCACATGCCCTGCATCAGGAGCTGCAGCTGCATCACGTCGGACTCATCGTAAGGGGCCTCCTTATTGCCGACGCCCGCCACGATCACAATGTGGTCGCCCTCGAACACCGGGACGTTCATGTGCCGCGTGAGTAGCACGTGGCCGTCGGGGTATCCCTTCTTCAGCGGATTGGGTGCTGCGTAGTCGTTGGTGATCACGGGCTTGCGCTGGCGCACTGCCTCCCCCCACAGCCCCGTGCTCTCAACCGGGTAATGGATGGGTCTGTCGATCATCGCGCATTCCTGCATCGCGCTCTTGGACCACGCATGCATTGTCAGGACGCTTTCGTCCTCGTTGGTGAACGCCAGGTAACCGATCTTGCTGCTCGTGAGACGCACAGCCTCTTCCAGCGCGAAATGGGAGAGCTGGGAAAGCGGCGCGTCCGTCATGTCGGACAGGTTATGGAGAGCCTGCAGCCTGCTCTCGTTCAGGCGCAGCGCTTCCTCCGCCGCCCGGCTCTCGGTAATGTCCACCCCGGCGCTGACCACGAATTCCACGTGCCCGCGCTTGTCCGTGCAGCAGGTGTTGGACCACGAGATCAGCCGTTTGCCGCCGTCCCTGGTTAGCCAGTAGTTCACATGTTCGTTCGGGAAATCCCCCGCCACCAGACTGCTGAAGACCCGCTGCACCGACTCCCGCTCCTCCGGGGTCAGGAAGATGTCCCAGAGCGGCTTGCCGCTCACTTCCTCGAAGGTGTAGCCCGTTGTCTCGGCGCAGGCGCGGTTGAACTTGATGATCCGGCCTTCGCGGTCGAGAACCACAATTAGGCTGGCAGCGGTGTCAAGCACCGCGGAGGCGAAGTCCCGCTGCTGACGCAGTTCCACGAACACTCGGTTGAAGAGAATGAGACTGGTGGCCAGCAGCAGGGAGATCAGGAGTGCGACCAGTTCCATGCCGAGGGTGAGTTCCGGCGACCGCGCATTCATCGCCTCTGCGTAGAGGGAGATTCCGCGTCGCAGCGCCATGAGGGTGAAGGTGGCGGCTACCGCGATCCACGGACCGCGGCGGTCTGTGACAGTGATGAGGCGGATGGCCAGGATTGCGCACGCGATCTGCAGCGCCATCGAAAGACCGGTGACGATGATCACGCCAACACCACCTCCAACCAGCGGCGACTTGATTCCCGATGTCCCGGTCACGCGATGAATACTTCGCCGGATGAGTGGACGACTCCTGTTGACACCGCGTGCCCGGCGGCAAAGGCCCCGCGGGCGTGTCCGACGAAGAGATGCTCAGATCGACCTGCCAGGAGGCGCCTCGACCATGCCCGACAGGCCCAACGTGCTGCTCATCACCGCCGACCACATGCGCTGGGATGCTCTCGGCTGCAATGGGAACCCCTTCATCCAGACGCCGAACCTGGATGCCCTCGCTGCGCGGGGTGTGACCTTCCATGGGGCCTTTAGCTGCAACCCCATCTGCGTGCCCGGACGCGCCACGATAACCACCGGCAACTACTCCCACGTCTGCACGGGCATCAAGAACAACTCCGGCCTCATCCGCCCAGGACAGCCCACAATCGCGGCCCATTTCCGGGATGCGGGCTACCACTCGGTTGCCGTGGGCAAGCTGCACTATGTGCCCTATGCGCCGCCGGGACAGCCCCGGCTGCTCCACGGGTTCGAGCACGCGGAGTTGTGCGAAGAGGGCCGGATTCTCCACCAGTTCGCGCCCGGAAAAGACGCGCTCGGTCTCGAGGATTACCACGACTGGCTGCATGACATGGGCTGGGGCGGGTACGAGCGCGCCCACGCCACCGGGAACAATGACGTCCATCCCGCGCCGTCACCCCTGCCCGCGGAACTTCATGAGGAGTCCTGGGTCGCGACGCGGACCATCGCCAACCTCAAAGAGCATCTATCTTCGCGGCCCGGTCAGCCCTTTTTCGCCTGGGCGTCCTTCACCAAGCCCCACCCACCCTATGACCCGCCCCGGCCTTTCGACGCCCTGTACGACCCGCGGGACATCCCGCCGCCCGTTGGGTCTGTGGACCTGCTCGCGGACCGCGACCCGTGGCTGCGGCACAACCCGGTGGCCTACGGCTGGGACAGGCTCTCACCCCAGGCGGTGCAGGTGGCACGGGCGCACTACTTCGGGATGGTTACCTTCCAGGACCAGATGATTGGCCGCCTCCTGTCATACCTGTCGGAAGCGGGGCTGACTGAGAACACCATCGTGGTCTACACCGCCGACCACGGCGATCTGCTGGGCGATTTCGGCTGCTTCTTCAAGTGCAACATGTTCGACGGCTCGGTGCGCATTCCGACGATCTACGCAGGTCCCGGCGTTGCTCCCCACTCAGCGCCCGGCACGCAACTCGTGGGCCAGCATGACATCCTCCCCACGCTGGCGGAACTGACCGGGACGAGCCTGCGCGCGCCCGTGATGGGGTCCAGCCTCGCCCCTGCCCTGGGTGACCCGTCGGCGGAATCGCGGGAGCTGATCTTCTCGCAGTCCCTGGACTCACCACGCCAGCGATACATGGTGCGCTCCCATGCGTTCAAGTACGTCTACCACGAACTGGGGGGCATCGAGGAGCTGTACGACTGTGCCGAGGATCCGCACGAGTTGCGCAACCTGGCGAAGGATCGGCCCGAACTGGCAGCCGAATACCGTGCGGCTCTCGTGGACTGGTGCCGGGAGACCGGCGACGATGGGATGCTGGACGAGGCCGGCGATCTGCGGGTGTCCGATGAGAACCTGGACCGCCGCGATGCATTCAACCCGGGAAATATGGGCTGGCGGTGGTACTGAGGACGGCAGCGCGGCGGCACGGACAGGATTGAGGCGCACACGTTCCGCAGGCATGTTGGAGGGGGCTTGCCCGCGACTTTCGTGGACGTACGTCGAGACGGCCAACGCCGTCGCGAGCAAGCTCGCTCCAGCAATTGCCCCATCGGTCAGCACCTCTCTGCGCCGGCTCAAGTCCCCGTCCCCTTCTGCCCGAACAGTCCCCCGGTTCGTCCTTCTCTTGCCCCTTCGCGTCGTTCGGGGTAATCTTGGCGCGACCGCCGCACCCGACTCCGAGCCCTATCACGCCAGAAAGGCAGGCGTCTGATTTGCGCGACATCACCGCCCTGGAATCCCGCCTCGACGACTTCAACCCGCAGGCCCGCCGCGAAGCCCTCGAATCCCTGGCCGCGGCGGATGTGCCCTCCGCCCCCGCCACCGACAACCTGAACATGCACTTCCACTCGTTCTTCTCGTACAACGCCGACGGCTGGTCGCCCTCCCACATCTCCTGGGCAGCTCACCAGGCTGGCCTGTATGCCGCCGGGCTGTGCGACTTCGACGTGCTCGACGGTCTCGAGGAGTTCCTGGCCGCCGGGCAGCTCCTGGGCCTGCGCTCCACGGTGAACCTCGAGACCCGCGTGTACCTCAAGGAATACGCGGACGTGGATATCACCTCTCCGGGCGAGCCTGGGGTCACGTATATCATGGGCGCGGGATTCGTCACCGTGCCCCCGCCCGGGACGTCCCAGGCTGGCGGTCTGTGCGCCTACCGCGACGCCGCCTGTGCGCGGAATGTGGACCTCGTGAACCGCATCAATCCCCACGTGCCGGACATCGCCATCGACTACGAACTCGACGTGCTGCCCCTCACGCCGCTCAATGCCGCCACCGAGCGCCACATCATCCGGGCTTACGTGAACAAGGCCGCCGAGGTCAACGGGAGCCCGGAGCGGACCGCGCGGTTCTGGTCGGACATCCTGGGCAAGCCCGCGGCGGACATCGAGCCGATTCTGAACTCCCCGGACCTGGAGGAACTGGTGCGGTCTAAGCTGGCCAAGCGCGGCGGTCTCGGGTACGTGCAGCCCTCCGAGGACACATTCCCGCCGGTGGATGACTTCATCCAGTGGGTCCTGTCCTGCGACGCGATCCCGATGATCACCTGGCTCGACGGCACCAGTGGGGGAGAGGAGGACGGCCGGGCCATGCTGGAGTGCATGGTGGCCAAGGGCGCGGCGGCGCTGAATATCATCCCGGACCGCAACTGGAACATCAAGGACCCCGAAGCCCGGGAGACCAAGGTTCGTAAGCTGCGGGAGATTGTGGCCATCGCCGATGACATGAACCTGCCCATCAACATCGGCACTGAGATGAACAAGTCCGGCCTGCCCTTCGTGGACGACCTGGGCGGGCCGGTCCTGAAGGACTTGCGCGAGAGTTTCCTGCGGGGCGCGCGCATCATGGTCGGGCATACGGTGCTGGCGCGGTTCGTGGGGATGAGCTACGTGGCGTGCGACATGGACCTGCCGCGCAAGAACGCGTTCTTTGAGTCCGTGGGCGCACTGCCCGCCGTGAACGACCCGATCGCGGAGGCGCTCACGAAGCTCGGGCCGGATATGGCGATGCAGCGGATCTCCGAAAGCGCCGCCGCGGG
>JAGPGE010000126.1:0-2254 GCA_018056145.1 Armatimonadota bacterium | reverse complement strand
ATCAGCCCATGCTGACCCCGCAATCCGCCGCGACCTTGCGGATGTACTCGGCCGCCGCCGGGAACTGCTCGGGCGTCATGTGCTCCATCATCAGGGGCGTGTCCGGGTCCAGTCTCGCCAGTTCCGTCAGGTACACGCGGTAGTCCAGCGTGCCCTGCCCCGGCGGCACCTCGTCGATGTGAACCATAAACCGGTCGCTCATGAGGATGTCCTTGGCGTGGCAGCTTCGGATGTGCTGCCCCAACTTCTCGAAGCACTCGCGGATCAGGTCGCCATTGCGGAAGTACCGCGCCGGGCAGTTCACCAGGTTCGTCGGGTCCAGGTGCACCGCGCAGGCTGGACGGTCTATCGCCTCGATGAGTCGCAGGTAGCTGTCCGCGGAATCCGGCAGCATCCACGGCATGGTCTCCAGCGTGTAGAAGGTCCGGGTGGGCTGCACTGCATCGATGATCGCTCGGGTGGTCTCCACGATGGCGTCGAAGGTCTCGGGCAGGAGATCTTCGGCGCACGGGCCGTCCCATTTCTCGCCGCGCGAACCGACGATGTTCACACAGCACCGGGCGCCGACTCTGTCCGCGAGGGCGAGTTGGTTCACGCACCGCTCGAAGGCCGCCTTACGTGCTGCTTCGTCACGGCTCAGCGGGTTGGACCACGCACCGACCTCTGCGATCAGAAGGTTCGCGCGCTTTGCTACGGCGACGTACTCATCCACCAGGTCCTCGCTCGGTTCCGGCCAGTACGTCGCGGTGTAGCCCGCCTGTCTGTGGGCCTCGACCCAACTGTCGGGTTCGCTCGTGCCGAAAACGGGTCCGCCGAATCTCACGGTAAGCCTCCTGTACCGGCGCCGTGGAAGCCCGAAGGTCAAGGCCCCTGCGCGACGAATATGCGTAACCTCGAAACCTTTCTCCGGAGGTCGCCCATGACCCTTCTGTCGACCCCGCGCCGCGCCGCGCTGATCCTGCTCTCGGTACTGCCCTGCCTGTGCGCACTGGCTGACGAATGGCCCGGGTGGCGCGGACCGCTGGGGAACGGCGAGTGGAACGAGGACGGCATCACCGATACACTGCCGGAGGGCTCGATTCCGCTGCGCTGGAGTGCGCCCATTGGCGGCGGGTACAGTGGGCCGTCGGTGGCGAATGGCCGCGTCTACATCACCGATCGGGTCACCCAGCCTCGCGAACAGGAGCGGGTGCATTGCTTCGCGTGGGATTCCGGCGCTCTGCTGTGGACGCACGCCTATGACTGCGACTACAAGAAGATATCGTACACCACCGGTCCGCGAGCGAATGTGGCCATCAGCGATGGCCGGGCCTATCAACTGGGCTCGATGGGCCACCTGGTCTGCCTCGACGCCAACAGCGGCGAAATCATCTGGCGTAAGGTGCCTGGGGAAGACTATACTGTGCGTCTGCCGACCTGGGGCATTTCCGGGTCGCCGGTGATCGCGGATGACCTGGTCATCGCCCAGATCGGTGCTGAGGATGGGGGCTGCCTGATGGCCTTCGACAAGGCCACCGGGGCCGAACGCTGGCGGGCGCTGGATGATGACGCGTCTTACGCCGCGCCTATGCTGTTCGAACAGGCCGGGCGCAAGTTGGTCGCGGTGTGGACCAAGTTCCATATCGCCGCGTTCGACTGCGGGACGGGCGAGCAGGTCTGGAGCGTGGGCTTCCCCGGCGGCGGCACCGACCCGGCGATCGCCACCCCGATTGTGGACGGCCAGTGGATGTTCATCACCGCCTTCTGGCATGGCAGCGTCATGCTTCGCCTCGACCCGGACAAGCCCGCAGCGGACATGGTCTGGCACCGCAGGGGGAAGAACGAACGGAACACCGACGCCCTGCATGCCTGCATGACCACCCCCATGTTCATCGGCGGGTACATCTACGGGATCGATTCGTGGGGTGAACTGCGTTGCCTCGACCCGGCCACCGGAGACCGGCTCTGGGAGGACACCACGGTGGTCCCTCTGGATCGTTGGGCCAACGCGCATATGGTCCGCAATGGTGATCGCGTCTGGTTCTTCAACGAGAAGGGCGAACTCATTGTGAGCCGGGTCTCGCCCCAGGGGTATCAGGAGATCAGCCGGTCGCATCTCATCAAGCCGACGAAGGGGCAATTCGACGGCCGCGGGGGAGTCTGCTGGAGCCACCCGGCCTTCGCTTACCGGCACGTTTTCGCGCGCAATGATGAGGAACTGGTCTGCGCGGACTTGACGGCGAGAGACTGACGTCCGGGCCGCCCGCCCTCGCAC
>JAGPGE010000125.1 GCA_018056145.1 Armatimonadota bacterium | reverse complement strand
CAGCCCCCCCAGTGCTCTGATTCGGGCCGGCAGATTCTGGCTCGTGTGATGCATCTGGCCTCTCCAGTGGCGCAGTCTCCGGGTTCTGATCGGCCCCGGGGAGTTCCTATTCCGCGTAGCGGCACGCCCCGAGGGCGTCCGCAAAGCTGAAGTGCACGTAGTCCTGGTCGTATCCGGGTGCGTTCGAGGGAGCAGGGGTGGCGTTGGCCACCCAAAGCTCGAGCCCGGCCACGTCGAAATGCACGGCGTGCAGGTCCCCCGTCTCCAACTCCCGCATGACGTCGATCATGCCAACCCGCGGGTCGATCCTGCCGTGCTTATTCTTCAGAGCCGTGTAGACTTTGGTGTTCCACTTTACCGAGTCCGCGCCCATGGACCAGTATACCACGTCGGGAAGCCTCATGTCGCCGTCGTCCGGCCCGAGCACATCGCAGAAAGCCTTGCTGGTGCGCAGCTTTCGGGCGGAGGGGATCTTCGCATCCCCAACACAGTACAGGTAAGAACTGGTCCGCTTCGCGTCGCGGAAGATCGCGAGCGCGTCGTCGAGGGTTTCGGACTGCTCCAGCACCCGGCGCATCAGGAAAGGCATGGGCTCGCCCGCCAGGGTCTCCACATCGTCGCCGAAATGGTCGCCGATCTCGCTGAGCGCGATCTTCTCCTCGTTCATCCCGGTGACGACCCCAATGAACCCCAACCACGCAACGTTCACGAAAGCGTTGGCGTCATCGGGGATCTGCACAATGAGGGCCGGCTCGTCCTGGATTCCCGCGCGGGTCTCGTAATCCAGGGCGCGGATCTGCTGCAGGCTGCCGTCTTCCGTGGCGCTGCCCCAGGCGGCGAAGAAGGTGCAGTGAAACTCGGACAGGTCAGGGATGGCATGGGCGCGCTGGATCATCCTGATGTCGATCCCCGAGCCGTCCGCGAGGCCTTGCATCTCCTGCTTGTGCCGGTCCGATACGAAGGGTTCCATCTGCGCCCAGGCATTGTCCAGAACGCTCATATCCACGCCCATGCCCAGCGCCATCGCCATGGTCAGGCGCATGTAGAACCCGCGGATCTTCTCCGCGCACAGCTTCCCGTGGGCATAGCCCATCTCGTAGGGCGTGCCCCACACCTTGAGGACGTGGATCATATCCTCACCTTCGCCGATGCTGGTCAGCACTCCCTTGACAGGCGGCGCATCCTGCCCGAATGCGGCTGCACCCCATAGCAGTCCCAGTAGGCACGTCAGCACGAGCAAGCGCGGTACAGCCAGCCCCCGAACCTCGATCATGCGCGGCATGTCTGCGACCCCCTCAAATATCAGATATCGGCGAGTCGGACATCAGCGATCCACAATTCGCCGCGCAGGGCCGCCACTCCTGCGACGCCCGAATCAGGGCAGCCCGAGCGCGGAGATCAGCGCCGGGAAGGCATCGAAGTAGGCGTCGTAGCGGTCCAGCGGTGCGCCGAAAACCGCGACATAGGACCAGCTCTCGCGGGTGAAGATCAGCAGCATGAACGCGCCGGGCTGCCCGCCGATAGCGCCCTGGCCGGTGATGATGTAGCCGGGCAGCGTGCCGCCGACTTTGATCTCGTCCCGGGACTCTTCCTGGAAGCCGCTGTCCGGTGCGAACTCAGCAAGGAACTTCTCGGCGAAAGCATCCAGCGCCAGACCCGCATTGGCCGCTGTGAGGATCATCCGCACGCCCGGTACCGGGCCGGTGAACATCACCGCATCGTCGGAGACCTGAGCGCTGAAGCCACGGGGAGCCGAGAAGGTGATGCCCGTACCTGCGTGGGTGACGGACCCGGGCAATTCGGTTGTCACCGGGGCCTCGATCTGCTTGCTGGTCCCGTGGACGTTGATATCCCACCGGTATGTGTGCTTCTTGCCGCCCTCGAGCGCCTCGATGGTGGCCTTCGCGCCGAACTCCCCTACTTCGAAGACCGCGCTCTCCAGCGCGCCGGGCCCGATGTTGCCAGACAGTGGCGCGTTCCCCAGGGCAGTGACGGTCTGCCCGGACTGGAAGTGCAGGAGCGCGTACTTGACCTGGTTGTCGCGGCTGAAGACGAAGACAGGTCCGCCGGGCGTGGCGACGGCTGCAAAGTCAACCAGCGACCGCAGGCGCTCAACAACCGTGACACGCCACTGGCGCCCGTCGTTGTCAGAGACGCACTCGAGTTTGCCGTTGTTCGGGTCCACGATCGCCGTGTAAATGGAGCCCTTGTACTGGAGAGCGACGGTGATCGGCTGGAGTTCCTGCTGGGGCGCGGGTTCGTTCTGTTGGCCAGAGGAAGGGAGCAATGCGGCGAGAAGAAGGATGCAGGCGATGACTCTGAGCAAAAGGCGGCCTCCCGGCACGGACATTCTGCACGTCTGATCTAGTGGGCCATGATGATGCCAGTTATTCCGCTCCTTGGCAAGCCGACCGGAAGGGCAGCCATGAGCATCAGTTCTGTCGGATGATGCGTGCCGGCTGGTGCCGGATACGCTTTGAGCGTACCATTCGCCGCGAGCCGTTGCCTCACAGCCCGCGGAGCGGGCGGCAGCCTATAGCCAGGGGCGGCAGCCCCGGGATTACCGCCCCACGATGCGCCTTGAGCCCCCGAATGGGGGCGACAGGCCGTTCCCCGCGCACAGGGTCCGGAATCCCCCGGCTTCCGCCGGGGGCTATAGGCGGACGGCACTACGGCCTCAACACCGCGGACACAGGACCCTGGCCGTACACGGGGCCGACACTCATGCCGCAGAACCGATGCTCCCGGAAGGGCAGCGTGACCACCCCATCGAATAGTCGACCATCCCTTGTGATGCAATCCGGAGGTTATGACGATGTCGGACTACGCGACCAGCCACCACCCGCGCCCGGATATGAACCGCGGCGTTGACGAAGGAACCGACTGGATCTCGCTGGACGGAGCCTGGGACTTCCAGTTCGAAGCCACAGGCGCCCAGGAGCCGCCCCAGTCGCCGGCGAGCACACCATACACACGCAGCATCCGGGTGCCGTTCCCCTGGCAGAGCCATCTCGCCTGGGGTACGGAGCACCTCGCGGGTGACGACAACTGGTACAGCACTGAGGCTTTCATCGACCCCGCGCAGGCCAACATGAAGCCCCGGGAGCACGGAAACCTGCCCCAGTATGAGGTGGGCTGGTACCGGCGCGCTTTCGCCGTGCCCGAAGGCTGGGCCGGGAAGCGGGTCATCCTAAACATCGGCGCCGCCGACTGGCACGTGACGGTCTGGTGCAACGGGAAGAGGGTGGGGGACTCCGACAGCGGTTATCTCCCCGTCTCCTTCGACCTGACCGACGCGCTCCAGCCGGGTGAGAACGAGCTGGTCATCCGCGTGTTCGACCCCATGGACCACGCGCAGAAGCCGGTCGGGAAGCAGTGGGACTGGTATACCCGGACTTCGGGCATCTGGCAGCCGGTCTGGCTTGAGCCTCGCCCGGAGGCGCATGTCGCGAGCATCAAGATCAGCCCGGACGTGGAGCGCGGCACTGCTTACATCTGCGCGCAGGCTGAGAACGCCGAGACTGGCGACACCCTCCGTGTTCAGGCCTTTGCCCCCGATGGCGACACGACGGTGTGCGAACTCGAACTGAGTGACGGCTGGTTCGCGGGGGAACTCGTACTTGATCAGGCGATCCTGTGGACCCCGGAAACCCCTGAACTGTACCGGGTGACTGCAAGCCTGGTTCGCGGCGGGGGGGTCCTGGACGAGGTCTACACCTACTTCGGCATGCGCACCATCAGCGTTGGCCCACTGTACGCGGGCGGCCCGAACTACGTGCTGCTCAACGGTGAGCCGGTGTACCTGCGCGGCGCGCTGGACCAGTCCTTCAACCCATGGGGCGTGTATTCCTGGGCGGACACCGAAGCTGCGCGCAGGGATGTGGAACTGGCGAAGGAATCGGGCTTCAACTTCCTGCGCATTCACATCAAGCTGGAGGACCCCCGCTTCCTCTACTGGTGCGACCGGCTGGGCATACTGTTGCAGTGCGACCTGCCGAGTTGGGGCTACAGCGGGTACTCGGATATCGCCCGCGAGCGCCACGAGGCCATGCTGCGCGGCGCGGTGAAGCGCGATTTCAACCACCCCTGCATCTTCTCCTGGTGCCTGTTCAACGAGACCTGGGGCCTGGGCAATGACCGGGACTTCCAGGCGTACAAGCAGGCCAAGGACCGCCAGGAGTACGTGGCCGACCTTTATCGGCTGGCGAAAGAGCTTGATCCCACGCGCCTCATTGAGGACCAGTCACCCTGCCACTACGACCACGTGGTCACCGACCTGAACTCGTGGCACTACTACATCAACGACTACGAGAAGGCGCGGGAGCACGTGGAGCAGGTGGTCGCCGAGACCTATCCCGGTAGCGGGTTCAACTACGTGCCCGGACGCGTCCAGGGCGACGAGCCGCTGATGAACAGCGAATACGGGGGTATTTCCGCGGGCATGGGTGACATGGACGTGTCCTGGTGCTTCCGTTTCCTCACCACCGACCTGCGCCGCCATGAGAAGATCTGCGGCTATGTCTACACCGAGCTTCAGGACATCGAGTGGGAGCGCAATGGGTTCTACAACTACGACCGCTCACCCAAGGAGTTCGGGTACGATCCGTCACTTCTCCAGGGCGCATGGTTCGTGGGCTTCCACGGACCGCCTGCGAGGACGCTGGCGCCCGAGCAGGTCTTCGATGCGGGCCTGTTCGTCAGTTGCATGGAGGCCCCGGAGTCCTCGCGAGCCAATGTACAACTAACCGCCACCCACCTGGACAGCCTCGGCCGGGAGACCTCGGTCGGCGAAGCGACGGTGACGGTTCAGGGCCTCACGCGCCTGGGCGTCTTCGACGCGGCCATCCCCGAGGCGCTGCGCAGCTTCAAGGCCCCCGGCCTCGTGACCCTCGAAGCCCGTATTCCGGGGCAGCCCGCGTGGAACTGCACCGTTCTGGAGATCCGCGACGGCAGGCTTCCGGCGCTGGAGACCGATGGAGCCGGCCGGGTCATCCTGCGCAAGCTGGCCGGAGAGTTCGAGACTTCCACTGCCTGGCACGAGGCCGAAGTCGAGCGCGGCAAGGTGGGAGAGGAGCAGCACCTGATCGCGGGTGTGGGCGCCGGGCATATCGACTACCGTTTCGAACTGCCTGAGGGCTTCAGGGCGGGAACGCTCACCCTCTTGTTCGAAGCATCCAGCAAGCGCCCCGGTGCCCCGCAGACCAGCGAGGACCGCAGACCGAGCGACCTGCGCATCACGGTCAACGGGGCGGTGCTTGCCGAGAAGACGTTGGGCGATCAGTACGCGGACTCCCGGGGTGCGCTGTCACACATGCACGGATTCCACGGCCGGTATGGGGAACTGGTGACCGTGGAGTTCGACGCCGGGCTGGTCGGGAACAACCGCGTCCTGGATGTGCGGCTGGAAGTCCCGGCAGATGCCTGCAACCGCAACGGCCTCACTGTGTACAGCTCGCGCGCGGGAAGATTTCCCTGTGACATCACGCTGATCGGGGAACCATCAAACTAACGAGTGTGTTGGTTCGTGTATAAGAGGGTTACCGGGTTGACACAGGTCATGGCCCGTGGTACCCTTTCAGTGTCGTGGGGTGTATTCCCCATCCCGATCGCAATCTCACCAGGAGGTGGTGCCAAGCATGTCTGAGAGTAAGGGCTGCTGTACCAAGAAGAAGGAAGAGAAGAAAGAGGAGACCAAGAAGTCCGGGTGCGGTTGCGGTTGCGGTAGCAAGAAGAAGGCCTAACGAGCTATTGCATCCATAGACTGCGCCAGGGCCGAGCCTGAGGGGAGACATCCTCAGAGGTAGGCGGTCTTCTGCCTTCTTCGGTCCAGCAGTCTCTTCCAAGCCGTGATGCGGGGTCCGGTCTACGTGGCCGGGCCCCGCGTCTTTGTGGGGTCTCACGGAATGTGCAGGATTCCAGCCCCGGGAGGCGAACCTCCAGACACCACGGAGGTCTATTGCAGATAATGAAAGCGATTCACGCCGCAGCATTCGCCCTCGCAGTCATCCTCACATCCGCCGCCGGGGCCGTGGACCTGCCGAATCCGGGCTTCGAGCAGCCGGGCGAGGCTAACCTCCCGGAAGGCTGGGGCTTCTACAACTGGGGCACTGCCGGCTCCGACGGTGTCTCATCGCGCAGCACGGAATTCGCCAACTCCGGCGAGGCGTCCCTTCAGGCCGACAGTCGCGACGGATCCTCCCGGCCTGGCGTCTACACCCGCGTGCCCCTGCAGCCCGGCCGCTACGCCATCCGGTTTTTCGCGCGTGCCGAGAACGGCCGCAAGGCCCTGGTGCGCGCGTATCTCGCGGACCGCTACTCCCCGCCGCTCCTGGTCACCGATCGCTGGACGAAGGTGGAGTTCGAGCACTCCGTCAACCAGAAGCGACTGAACGCGGAGATCAACATCCAGCATTTCGGCGGCGAGCCGGGCAGCGTGTGGTTTGATGATCTCGAGCTCGTGAGACTGCCCTCTGTCCGCGCTAAGGTTATCCCCGACCCGCGCGACCCCGACATTCAGCCCAAGATGCTCTACTTCTGCGGCAATACGAACTACGCCGCGCAGACCGCGCGAACGTGGGTGCGCAGGGGCTTCGCAGGGTTCTTCCATAGCTACCTGTTCCACGACTGGATTACGGACATCTGGTCTCTGGATGATGACCCGGACCAGGACGAAGAGGACAGATTGCTGGGCGAGGTCCGCCAGGCCCTGAACCAGTCGGCGGAGCAGGGCCTGTCCCGCAATGTCCTCAAAGTCGCCTTCTACACCCAGTTACCTGATCTCGCCGATGATGAAGCCTGGGGCCTGCTCACCAGCAACTTCCGCGAGGGTGCGCGTTTCGCCCGTCTTGCCGGTTTCCGTATGCTGGCCATTGATACCGAGTATGTGTCTGAGCAGTACCGGTACGACTGGGAGGGCTACAACGAGTTCGAGGGCGGCCGCGAAGCCCTTGCGGCGAAGACCCGCGTGCGCTGGCGCACCGTGGGCGGGGTTCTCGCCGAGGAACTCGCCGATGTGGACCTGGGCATCCTGCCCGAGGGCATGATCTACTACGGGCCGCTGTGGACAGAGCTCTTCGCCGGGCTCCTGGAAGGCCTCCAGGAGGGACAGTACCCGGGGAAGGTCCATGTCTTCTGTGAGGGCACCTACTCCGAGCGCGACCCCGACAATATCCGCGACCATGCGGCCGCCGTGCGCAGCACTGCCCGGGCACTGCTGGACGGTCGCGCGCTGGAATCCTGGGACAAGCGCGGACGCGTGGCTCTTGCCGCCTGGCCGCTGGGGTACTACCGGGAGATCAAGGATGCCCAGGGGAAGTTCCTGGGCTGGTCCGGGCGCGAGGAGACCTTCGGGAACGAAATCGTGGGCTCGTACGCCGATAAGAGTGCGCGGTATCCGGTGGAGGAGTTCGAGATCCAGCTTGCGGCGATCCGCACTTACTCCGACGACTACTGCTGGATCTACGGTCACGGGGCATCCTGGTGGCAAGTGACCCCCGAGCAGGCGGATCAGCTTTCCGGGAAGCTCCAGTACTTCTCGCGCGACAACTACCTGGTGCCGGTGGCCGAGAACATTGATGCCTTCTACGAAGCCGCCGGGCAGCGCAACATCATCCAGTTCGTACCCCAAGAGGATTGATCATCTTGCACAGTGCCGCCTCCGCGTGGTTCAGACTTCCGGTCACCCTTGCCGTCATCCTCTGCGTCTCCTGCGCCGCTCAGAACGGTGCGCCGGCGGCCGGCAGGAGCACGGATGATCTGGAGGCGGCCATCAACCGCGTCGAAGCGTCCGACCCCGACCGCTCCACCCCCGCCTACCGCACCAACATGCCCCTCGCGAAGCTGCAGCTCAAGAAGGCGGAACTGGCGGCGGCCAGGCGCTGGGGATACTACGGTGAGAGCCCCGCGAAGACGCTGGACAAGGGCTTCGCGGCGCTGGATCGGTTGCAGGCCGGGACGCCGTACTTCGCCGAGAAGACCGTGCTGGATGAACTGGCCTACGTTGCCGAAAACGACGGCTCGGTGCAGCCGTACTACCTGCACCTGCCCGCTGACTACGATCCCGAGAAGCCCTGGCCGCTCATCGTCTTCCTCCATGGCTATGTGCCCACCATCTCCGTCCTGGACCCGTGGGTACTCAGTGAGGAAGTCTGCCAGATCGCCGAGGACAATGGCTGCATCCTGCTCATCCCCTACGGCCGGCGCAATACCGACTTCCAGGGCGTGGGCGAGGTGGATATTCTCGCCGCCACGGAGCAGGTGAAAAGCCTTTACAACATCGACCCCATGCGCATCCACATCAGCGGGGTATCCATGGGCGGCATGGGCACGTGGAACATGGCCTTGCGGCATCCGGGCATGTACGCCGCCGCCACGCCGATTTCCGGCCAGACCGACATGCACACCTGGTGGCCCCGCGCACTGCCCAACTGGCCCGCAAGCCGCGACCAGATCCCGCCTTTCCGCAGGTTCCTGGTGGAGTGGGACAACCCCATCGACCTCGTCCCAAGCGCTCGTAACCAGAACATCTTCGTGCAGCATGGCGAGGCGGACAATCTCATCCCTGTGCAGCAGTCGCGGGACATGGTTGAGGCCGCGCGGCGGCTGGGGATCAACATCAAGATCCACGAGTTCAAGGGCGAAGGGCACTACATCTACTGGGACCTGCCGTGCTTCCAGAACGCCTGGAGCTGGACCAAAGGCTTCGCCCTGGACCCGTCACCCCGGCGCATCACCCACAAGACTTACAGCCTGGAATATGACACTGCGTACTGGCTGCGCATCGCCGACTTCCTGCGCTGGGGAATTCCGGCCACCGTGGACTGCCAGGTGAGCGGGAACGGCTCGGGCCTGCGGATCACCTGCGAGAACGTGCGGCTGATGGAGGTCGATCTCGCCACCGCGCCGCTTAAGAAAGCCGAGAACTTCGACATCGTGGTGAACGGCAAGCGTGGCACCGCGCGAGTATCCGCCGAGGGCAAGCTGCAGATCACCTGCGCCGATGTCCAGGCCCCGGACGCCGCCTGGCCCCCACGCAAGCGAAAGGGTCTCTGCGGCCCGGTGGAGGAGGTCTTCGACGGGCCTTTCGCAGTGGTTATCGGCACGGCGGGAGACGAGAACGCCGACCGCGACAACACCCAGAAAGCACTACGCTGGGCGGAGGAGTGGGACAGTTTCGCCGACGGTGTGCCCCGGGTGAAGATCGACGCGGAAGTGAGTGAGGAAGACATCCGGCAGTACAACCTGGTGCTTTTCGGCACTCCGGCGAGCAACTCGGTCCTCGCGCGCATGGCCGACCGCCTGCCTGTCACAATCGGCGAGGGAAGCTACACTCTCGCGGGGAAAACCTACACCGGCACCGACATTGGCCTGGTCTTCTGCTATCCGAATCCCCTCGCGCCGGACAGATACGTGGCGGTGTACTCTGGCGATTTGTACGGGGCGAAGTGCGGGATCAACCATAAGCATGACCTGATCCCGGACTTCATCGTTTTCGACGGCAAGGAGTTCAACTACGACGACACCAACCGCCATCTGGTAGCCGGGTACTTTGATATGAACTGGCAGTTGAGCCCGGAGACCACGTGGTAGGCCGGAGGTGCGCCCCATGCGAATCGGCGTGATCAGCGACACTCACGGGAACCTCTGGGGCTGGGAGCGGGCCTGGGCCCATGCGCTGCGGGACGCGGACGTGATCATCCACTGCGGCGACCTGCTATACCACGGCCCGAAGTTCAGGCCCGCCGAGGCATATGACCCGAAAGCGCTGGCCGAGGCGATCAACGGCGTTCCGCAACCGCTGCTCATCGCAAAGGGCAATGGCGACTCGGAAGTGGACCAGCTTGTGATCGACGCGCCGATCCAGACGCCCTACCTTTTCGCTCAGATCGAGGGCGTGCGTCTCCTGGCGACCCATGGGCATATCACCGCGCCGGACCAGCTCTTGCCCCTGTGCGAGAAATGGGGCGTGAACTGGCTGCTCACGGGGCATACCCACGTGCCCGGCATCACGGCCCACGGCTCCTGCACCCACATCAACCCGGGCACTCCGACATACCCGCTGGACCCCGACGAGAGCAAGCGCCGCCCCACTTGCGCGGTGATCGAGGACGGCCAGGCGTGGCTGATCGACCTGGGGACGGGGGAACGGCTGGGGTAAGGCGGCGCGAAGGCGACGGCCGACGGGCGAACCGGGGGACTGGCAGCGCATTTCGCGGTCACATGCGAAATGGGTGCCTGTACCCGGTTCGAGAATCAGGAACAACAGCGGCGCGTTGGTTACGGGAATCGGGTTCCAGTGAGAATGGAACTTGAGATGCCACTCACCCATTTCCAGGGTAGCGATCTGCGTCACCGGGCAACCGACGAGTTGGGGCGGGAAGGGTGCCGGGATTCAGGATGTGAACTCGCGCTCCATCAACTCCGGCAGATCCGCCACACTCTGAATCAGGTGGGTGTGCCGGTGTCTCCCCAGCGAGACAGCGTCGTGCGACCCTGACAGCACCCCTACCACGCCTCCGCAACCCGCGCGCGTTCCGGCCTGCAGGTCCCGCGGGGTATCCCCGACGGCCATGACCCGGCGGGGCTCGTGGATGTCTAGGGCCTTCATACACTCGAAGATCATCCAGGGCGCCGGGCGGCTTTCGGGCACCTGGTCGCTGCAGCAGACCGTCTCCACAAGGCCCTGATCCCACCCGAACTTCGCCAGGATGCGCTGGGTTGTGGGCGGGTCGAAGCCTGTGGTGACACCGACCCGGAGGCCGCGCTCCTCAAGCCAAGCGAAGGTCTCGTTCGCGC
>JAGPGE010000124.1 GCA_018056145.1 Armatimonadota bacterium | reverse complement strand
GATGACGGCATTTCCGCATTAGACAACCGGGTCGTGGAAAGTTGCGGGAAGGCGGCAGGGGGGTACCCGCATGGCGCGCTTCGCACGATGGAAGAGCACTGCTGCGGCTTCCCCGGAAGCAGTGGCAGGCACTGTGGACGGCCGGCAAGTTGACCGCGAGCGGTCACCCGGTAGCAGCCCGCTCCACAGACGGCAGAGGCGACGGCAACGGCTGGCGGGCGGGACGCCCGCCCCACGCGGAAAGGAAACCCCACGCGGAAAGGAACCCGCCCCACGTGGCGAGGTGATGAACAACCCCGCGTAGGCCGACCGTCTCGGTCGGCGGGATCTCTCAGCTCAACTGGTCGATGCGCTCCAGGGCGTCTTCGCTGCCCACCACGTACATCTGGTCGCCTGCGCGGAGGGTGTCGTCCGGGCCGGGCATGACCAGGCGAGGCTCCAGGGTCTCCTCGTCGACGGTCCGCAAGGCGACTACCGTCAGACCGTACCGGTTTCGCAGTTCCAGTTCGCGAAGGGATTTGCCCACGAAACTGTCGGGAATGCGCAGGAGCGCAAAATCGAGGTCGCCCTCCAGCTCCACCAGGTCGATGACCCGCGGGGAGGCGAGCGAGCGCACGAGACCGGCGGCGATGTCGTCTTCGGGGTAGACCACCTGCGTCGCGCCGACCCGGCGCAGGATATCGGCGTGCAGATTACTCCCTGCTCGGGCCACGATGCGCTTGCAGCCCAGTTCCCGCAGGAGGGCGGTGACGAGGATGCTCGCCTCGGTGTCTCGCCCGATGGCCACCACCACCGCGTCCAGCTCATCGAGCGCCAGGGAACGCAGTGCGTCCTTACTGGTGGCATCCATGGTGACCGCGGTGGTCACGTCGGCCTTCACCGCATCCACATTGTGGGGGTCGGTGTCGATGGCGATAACTTCGGCGCCCGCGTTATACAGCCCTGCCGCTACGCGGCTGCCGAAGCGCCCGAGTCCGATCACAGCATACTGGCCTGATCTGCGCACAGCAATCACCCTGCACCATGTCCCCATCCGGAGCAAGTCTCGCCCGGAGGGGTTCGTTATCCGACCATGACCGGCTCTTCCGGATACGCCAGCTCCACCGCGGGCTTGCGCCGGGCCATCGCAAGCGCCAGTGTAAGTGGCCCCACGCGCCCGATGTACATTGCGAGAATGATCGCCACGCGCCCAAACCGGGTGAGGGTGGGCGTCATGCCGGTTGACAGCCCTACGGTGCCGAACGCCGAGACGGTCTCGAACAGGACGTCGATGAACCGACCGCCCTCGCTGATGCAAAGGGCGAAAGTCCACAGGAGAACGGACCCGCCGAAGAGGATCAGAATCGCCACCGCGCGGTGGCGCACCTGTTCGGGAATGGCGCGCCTGAAAGCCTGCACCCTGGACTCGCCCAGAATCATGGCTCGGGCCAGCACCGACACCACGGCCAGTGTAGTCGTCTTCACACCGCCGCCGGTCGAGCCAGGGGACGCCCCCACAAACATCAGGAGCACCATCAGGAACTTGGTGGCTTCGGTGAGTGCGCCCATGGGCACTGTGTTAAAGCCGGCGGTGCGCGGCGTGATTGACTGGAAGCCCGCCGACCAGAAGGCCTCCGCCCAGTCCTGGCGGAGCATGATGTGGGTCCATTCCAGCAGCCAGAACCCGACGAAACCCAAGAGCAGCAGGCAGCCGGTCGTGGTGAGGGTAAGGCGAGTGTGGAGCGTGAGACGCGCGCGACGGCCCATCTGTCTCAGGCGCGCCGTGTGCCACAGGTCCAGCACCACCGGCATACCCAGACCGCCCACAACGATCAGTCCGCCAATTACGATGTTCACCAGCGGGTCAGCCGAGTAGTCCTCGAGGCTGTTTGAGAAGAGACTGAAACCGGCGTTGCAGAAGGCCGAGATGGCGTGGAAGACCGCGAGCCAGGCGGCGCGGACGGGGGTCTCGCCACCCAGGACCCAGCGCAGGTACAAGAGCGCAGCCCCGATGGCTTCGACGGAGAAGGTGAATAGGGCGATGAGCCCAAGGGTCCGGCCGACCGCGTGGGGGTCCTGGGCGACGAGGGTGTCGCGGACGATCATGCGCGCGCGCATGGAGACCTTCTGCCCGCGCGCGGCGCCAAACATCGCCGCCAGGGTCATGATGCCCAGGCCCCCGAACTGGATGAGCAGGAGAATGACCACGAGCCCGAGGAGACTGAAATCCCGCGGGGTATCCCTGACAATCAGTCCTGTGACGCAGACGGCGCTGGTGGAGGTGAAGAGGGCGTCCAGGGCGCCGACGGACTGGCCGCTCGCGCTGGCTTCGGGCAGGACGAGAAGGAGCCAGCCTGCAGTGATGGCCAGCCCGAAACTCGCGGCGACGGTTGCGGGAGGGCTCAGAACCAGGGCGCGCACGGAAGTGGCGTATTCGCGGGCCAGGAGTCGGGACCTGAGCCGCAAGGCGAGGACGACGATCACGGCTTTCCCCAGGGCGCTGGTGGCGGAGACGCCGGGGTAGCTGCGGTCGGCCCCCACCACGAGCGCGAGTTCGATAAGCGTGAGGGCCGCGAAGCCCAGCGCCCACGCCTGCTCGACCTTCACGCTGAAGGGCTCAAGGTCGCGGCGCTCGGCCTGGGCCCGTGACCGCAGGGCGGCAATGTACAGCAAGGCGGCGATGCCCAGGTCGGCCATCTGCAGGACGGCCACGCCGAACCCCGGCCGGAACCGGTACAGGACCTGCAGCACGAGGAGCACCAGGGCACTGCCCCCGGCCACCCAGACGGTGCCGTAGTGGAAGGCGTCCTGCGCCCGTCTGGTTGTGAGCGATCTCATGCCGCGCTGCCTGCCTGGGATTGGTGCTCGGACTGGTGTGCCGGGGTGCTAACGAAGGATAGGCGGGCGGCGCTCAGACTGTCAAGCGGCCACTCAGGGAGCCCTTGAGAAAAAACATAACTTGACTCTACACTTACGCCGGGACGAGCCGATGTATAATGAGTGAGCCAGATGTGGCAACGATCGGGATCACCTCCGGGCCGGGCGGCCGGAGTGCATCCTGCAAAAGGAGTGTCTGCGGATGAGCCGATTTCTGACCCTTGATGACATGGATCTGGGCGTGGGCAAGCGCACGCGCCTGCATCGTCTGCTCTACGAGTACGGTCCCGGCAACGGCACCCTCCTGTTTCTGCCTATCGACCAGGGCCTGGAGCATGGCCCGGTGGACTTCTTCCCCAACCCGCAGAGCGCGGACCCCGACTTCCAGTTGCGGCTGGCGCTGGAGGGCGGCTATTCCGGGATCGTTTTCCACATCGGCCTGGCGCGCAAGTACATGCACAGATATGCGGGCAAGGTGCCGCTGGTCCTCAAGCTCAACGGGAAGACAGAGATCCCGCCCAGCGACAAGGCGCTCTCGCCTCAGACGGCCACGGTGGAGGACGCGGTGAACCTGGGCGCGGATGCGGTGGGTTACACGCTTTACGTCGGCTCACCCCGCCAAGATGAAGACTTCATCCAGCTCATGGGGATCCGCGGTGACTGCGAGCGCTACGGTATGCCGCTCATCGTCTGGGCTTACCCCCGCGGGGAGGCCATCGACGCGAAAGGCGGTCGGGATTCGCTGTACGCAATCGACTACGCGGCCCGGACGGCGTGCGAACTGGGCGCCGACCTGGTGAAGCTCAACATGCCGAAGCTCGGCGATGCCAAGGCCAAAGACCAGCCAGCTCCGTACGACACGCTCCAGGTAAGCGCCCAGGAATCCCTTGACCGCATTGTAGCCTCCGCGGGCCGCACGATGGTGCTGATCTCGGGTGGGTCGAAGATCGGTGATGAAGACCTGATCGAGAAGGCGGAGATGTGCATGAAGGCGGGTGCCACGGGCCTGATTTTCGGCCGGAACATGTGGCAGCGCGCCTGGGATGACGCGATGCAGATCACCGGGCGAGTGAAGGAGATGCTGGCGGGGTACGGGAGGTAGGCGGCTTCCGGGCCGGCGGCGGCGGCACAACACTGTGCCACCGTGGGGTTGTGCCGCCCCTTTCAGGGGCTTCTGGAGATTCCCGCGGCGCTGGTATCCAGGGGCTGCGTCCCGCTTCGCGGGCCTTACCCCTGGCTAATCTTGTACCGCCCGCTTCGCGGGCTGTGAGGCAACGGCAGCGGGTTGAGGCGTACCGGCATGCGGCCGGGGATAGGAATCGGGCGTCGGCCGTCGCGAGACCACCTGCCCGCGGGCGGGTGCATTGTCCGCGAGCAGGTGGAATGCACTCTCTACCAGCCGTGGGGTGTGCGCGTCGTCCAGCGCACGGGGCTCCACGGACCGCGAGAAAAGCCACGGGCCCGTCATCTGGACGGCGATGACACCCGCGACCTGTGTTCATACCTGCTTCCGGGGAACGCAGCCTCCGGGCTTTCACTCTTGACGCTCCCGCGGGGCCGTGCTAACGTTGCCCTGTTCTGTTTGAGCAGTTGCCGGGAACATACGCGAAAAAGCATCAAGGAGGACGGAACATAATGCCACACGTGATCGACTGCGAAGCCTGCGTGTCCTGCGGAGCCTGCGCCGAGGTCTGCCCGGTGAACGCCATCGCCGAGGGCGACGACTGCTACGTCATCGACGCCGACACCTGCACCGACTGTGACCAGTGCACCGACGAGTGCCCGGTGTCCGCGATCAGCACCGAGTAACACACACGCTTGCCGACGTCACAAGGGCCTCCCGGTTGGGAGGCCCTTTGCTTTGCCTGGGAGACTGCGGGCACGACTCTACGGCAGGCGCCTGCGGACGGACACGACTTCGAGACGCTGGGTCCCCGCTCCGGTCTCGAACTGGGCGACTTCGCCGGCGCGCTTGCCCACAAGAGCCTGCCCCACGGGCGCGAGGTAGTTGATGACGTTGGGGTCCTGGGCGCTGTCGCCCTGGCCCAGTAGCCAGAAGGTGCGCTCCTCACCGCTGTCGAGGTCCCTCACCGCCACCTCGGTGCCGACGACCACGGTGTCGTCCGGGAAATGCAGGTCCTCGATGGCCCGAGCACTCTCCATGGTCTTGCGCAGGGTCCGGAGGTTGGCATCGGCGATGCCCTGGCGCTCCTTGGCGTCGTGATACTCGGCGTTCTCGCTGAGGTCACCCAGGGAGCGGGCATGGGCGATCATCTTTGGCAAGTCGTTGGACAGCAAGTCTTCCAGTTCGTGGATGCGCTCCACGTTCTGGTTGTAGGTAGCGCGAGACATGAGTATGACGCCGGGGTCGAAGTGGATCGCGATGGGATCGAGTTCTTCGGTGGCGCTGTGGTCTGACCGCAGGCGTTCGGCCACCTCTTCATGTCCCACGTACGACAGCAGGAATACCAGGGGCTCCACGCCGGACTCGCTGCCGCTCAATCCACGAGCGCCCCTGCGGATCCGCTCGACGCTCTCCTCATCCGGCTCTGCATCGCGCAACCGGGCGGCCAGCGGACCGTGGGTGTCCAGCATGTCCAGGGCCGCGAGACGCAATTTCGGCGCGGCGTTTGAGGAGAGGACCCCGATGACGCCGGCCAGCAGGTCCCAGGGCGTGAGTTCGGGGCGGTCGATTCCGCCAGCCAGCGCGAGGCGCACCAGTGCGAGGCGTGTGGCCGGCCAGCCGGTGTGCTCCAGCGCCAGTTCCCGAAGGCGTTTGTCGGCTTCGTCCCCGAGACGCTCGCGGAGGGCATCGAGGGCCCGGTGGCGCACTGCCGGGAAGCGCGAAGCGATGCTGGAGATCGCAGCGGCATCCCAGTGAGTGCTCTCCAGACCGATGGTGAGCAACTGCTCCTGCTCCTCGGCCGTCGCGCCGCCTGCCACCCCGGGCTCCTGCCTGAGCGCCCGGCTGCCGAGATCCGCCCAGTGCTCCCTGCGTTCGGGCGCCCATTTCATGAGTAGCGGGACAGCGGGCAGAACTTCAGCCGGAGTGGCCGATTCGGCGCGCTTCACGATCTCGGGCAGGTAAGCTTCGCGCGCGCGCTCCTCGGCTTCCGGGTGATGGCGCAGCAGGCGCCCCACAAGACTCACCGCGCCGCGCAGCCCGCTCTTCTCGGGCAGCGGCGGAAGCTCCAGGTCCTCTTCCTCATCCGTGGGCAGGCGGTAAATCTGCCGGAAGACCTGGGATGTATCGATGCGGTCGTCCTCAGCCGCGCAGTCCCGGGCACGCTTCCACCAGGCTGACCACTCGTCGTCGTGGATGACCTGTCCCGCCAGGCAGTCGCGCAGGTCGCGCACTTTCGCCTCGCCGCCCAGGTCACTGAGCGCCCGGACCAGCAGGCCCACGGGATCGTTCTCACGCTCGTGCTCGATGCGCTCGGGCTCGCTGAACCGTGCCACGCGCAGACACTCGCTGGACAGGGGGTGCAGCGACCGTACGGCGATCTCCAGGGCCATGCGGTGCTGGGGCTTGCGCTCGAAGTCGATGACCAGGAACTTGCCTTCGAGAGAGAAAATGCGGCCAACTCCGAAACTGTGATGCTCCACGAAGGCTCCCGGGCGATAGTTGAACATCTCGCGGAACCGCGCCAGTGCCTGCTCCAGGGCCACTTCCGGGTCGGCGAGGCCGCAGTCAGTGACGAAGGACTTGATCTCCGCGGTGCCACCGAGAGAGTTGACCAGGGATTCGACGTAGGCGCTGCGCAGGTCCTCGAAACCAGGGCGCTTGAGGAGGATGCGCTCCAGAACCTGGGTCATCTCCTGGTGCAGGCCGAACCGGGCGATGTTGTCATCGGCAAGCTCAAGGGTAGTGTCAAGCAGGTCGCGCAGGCCGGCTGCGGCCATGCGCGGGAGCATCCGGACGAGTTCGCGGTTGACGTCCGGGCGAGTGCTCTCGAGTACGCGCAGCAGGGGTTCCTCGGCTCGCTCGCCATCCTTCTCCACGATGTACCGCTTGAGGGCTTCGCAGGCCAGCACGGACGCGCGGTCAGTCTGACCGTCGCGGTCCGCGGCCTGGGCGCGGAACCACAGGAGGTCCGGCGCGGTGGGGCACAGTTCTTCGGCCAGGTCCTGGTCCGCCTTTTGGCGCTCGGGGTCGTCGAGCTTCGCCCAGCAGGAGATGAGCAGACGAACCACGCGGTTGTCGGGCCACAGGGGCAGGGCGCGCAGGGCCAGTTCACGCGCGCCTTCCCAGTCATTCTGCCGGGCCAGTTCGCGGGCAAGCTGCACGAACCCCTTGCCGGCGTCCTCATCCTGACCATTCAGTTCCTGGTAGACCGCGGCGGTGTAGAGACCCCGCAGGTTCTTCCCGGACTGATCCAGGGCCGCCTGTGCGCGCGCCGCCAGCTTGAACAGAGCGTCCTCATCCTGCGCGCTCTCGAGGATGCTGTTGATCGCCCCGCGGTGGTCGGCGCTGAGGACCTCCGCCGGGGCCGATGCAAGCGAGAGAATCTCGTCCAGACGGTCGATAGTCTCGGTAGTCATGCAGCAAAACCTTTCGGTGGTTCGCGGGTTAGTTTCCTGTCGGGCGTCGGGTTCACGCCGGGGGACGGGCCAATGAGTATAACACATTCCCGCCGCGCGGAGTTGCTATTCTGTGACGGGAGAGGTCCCGCGCGGTGTGCCCCGGTAGACTTGTTGGAGCGGGCTTGCCCGCGACGCCGTTAGCCTTGCCGGCCAGCCCATGGACGACGGTCGCGGGCAAGCCCGCTCCAACAATCTCACCGAGGGTCTGCGCCAGGTCAGAGCACCGCTTCGGCTTCGCCGAAAGCAGTGGCACCCGCCGCGTGGGTCGAGCGTCTCCCTCGACACAGCCTGCAGTCCCCGTCAGTGGAACCTCGAAAGCTCTCGTGATGGCCAGTCTTCGCAGCGCCCCGGTAGACTTGTTGGAGCGGGCTTGCCCGCGACGCCGTTAGCCTTGCCGGCCAGCCCATGGACAACGGTCGCGGGCAAGCCCGCTCCAACAATCTCACCGAGGGCGTGCGCCAGGTCAGAGCACTGCTTCGGCTTCGCCGAAAGCAGCGGCACCCGCGATCTGCCCCGCAACCACGAATCCCGCCCTCAGATCACCGACTGCCGCGCGTACGCACGCGCGCGTTCTGGTTCAGGGCGCTCAAGGAACCGCTCGATGCGCCGCAGCATGGATTCGCGCTGGTCGGGGATGCGCCCGGCCAACTGCACGTAGACGTTTCCGTGGATGGCCTCCACCTGCGTCGGGAACTGGATGCCCTCGATGATCGACCGGAGCTCCAGCACCGTGCCCTCGGGGGTCTGGGGGACGAACTGCCCGGCCTGCACGTCCTCCCAGAGCGGGCAGTGTGGCCCGCCTTCGCTGCCGAAGATCCACAGGCGGCGGAAGCGCACGAACTCCGGTTCCACCGCGTTGAGCACCCGCAGGGTCTCGCGAACGTGCTCCTCCGACTGATGCGCGCCGCCCAGGCCCAGAAGCACGTAGTGGGAGAGCTCGATGCCCGCCTGGCGCACCGCGAGGCCGGACTCGATAAACAGCTTCGCCGACGCACCCTTGCGGTGGAATCTGAGGAGCGCGTCGGAGCCCGTCTCCAGGCCGACGTGCACCCGGTCCAGCCCGGCCTCATGGAATCGGGCGAGATGCGCCCTGCGCTTGCCGCAGGTGGAGGCCCGGGCATAGCACGTCACCCGGTTGAGCGCGGGGAAGGTCTCGCGCAGGAAGGTGAGTATCTCCGCGAAGTCGTCCGGTTCGATGAACATGGGGTCCGCGTCGCCCAGGAAGGCGCTGTCCCAGTCCGAGCCCCAGAGTTCCCGGGCGGCGAGAATGTCGCGCTTCACGTCGCTCACTGAGCGGGTCTCGAAATCCGGCTGCCCGAAATGCCCGTAGATGCCGCAGAACTTGCAGCGGTTCCAGTTGCAGCCCCGGGTCACCCGGATCAGGAGGCTTCCGGCTTCCGTTGGCGGACGGATGATCAACTGCTCAGGCGGTCTCATGCCCCGAAGCGCGCCACCTTCTGGGACCAGGCACGGGATGTGCGCGTGGTCCCGCAAGATCACCGTGGGCCCCGTGCGCTGGACTGCCACCGTTGCACGGTCGCCGCGCACACCCCACGGCTGAGTGGGCGCGAACCGACTCCTTCCGCGGAATGCCCCTTCCAGCCTACTGCCGGATCAGCCAGAAGCGGTCGACCCAGACGGCCTTCGCGTTCTCAACGTTCTTCGTGGGCGCCACCCAGATGAAGGTGTCGCTGTGCAGGGGGCCTGTGTACAACTCGTATGTGACCCAGCCGTCCGTGGTGATGTCCTTGCAGGCCACCCCCTTGTGGGCGAGGCTCTTGCGGTTGTCTTCGTCATAGATGCCCGCGTTGAAGGCGGGGCCATCGTTTCCGGCCTTCTCCACGCGGATGCTGGCGAACACCTTGTAGGTGGCATTCGTATCCGGATCGGCGGCTGCGATGGACTGCTGGACCGCCCACTCGACGTGGTTGCCGGGCATCATCGCGGCCACACCGTCGGACGCGGTCGGGTCTTCCTTGAGCATGGAGCACGTGCCCGGCCGGTGGAGGCGGAACAGGTTGTCCTGCAGGTCTACCCAGCGGTCTTCGGGCAGGCCCTCCGTCATCGGAGGCGGTGGCGGCTCCTTGCGACCCAGGCTTATGGTCTGTACCTCGAAGGCCTCGATGGGGCTGCCTTCGGAGAGCTTGGTGACCCCATTGCGCCGGGCGACTTCCATGAAGGTCTTGCAGTTCTCCTCATAGTCCGCCGGGCCGGGCCAGGCGATCCCGCGCCTGCGGGCCTGCTGCTTGAAGGTCGGCCAGCGCATGGCCCAGACATAGCGAACCGGCAGCCGGGCCACCTGCACGCGGTTCAGCAGTTCGGGGTCGTCTCGCACGGCGTTCTCAGCCTGGTTGAACAACTCCTCGGCGAATCCCATCAGGTCCAGGGTCAAGTAAGGCGCCGCGTAGTCGCTCCAGATACGCAGGGCGAAGCCGGAGCTGAGCGCGTCATCATGCAGGTAGTTGATGTACTCGCGGATGTACGGGGCCGCCGCGCCGTAGTGACCGTTCACGAACTCGTCGATGAGCAGTTCCGGGTCGCGGTACGGATCCCAAAGGAGCTTGGCGAGCACCCAGGCTTTGAGCTCGGCAAACTCCGCGCCGGGAGATTGGTACGCGCCCTGCTCGAAGATGCCCTTCACGCCATTCTCCACGAAAAACCGAATGTTTGGCGCCAGAACCCGCAGGTTCGGGTGGGGCTGGATATAATGGCCGAAGTTGGTGGTGTAGTCCCAGACGTACAGGCGGTTGCAGATCTTCGACCACCCGCGGATATCGTCGCCGAAATCCCTGTTGAACTCTGAATCAAGGGGCTGCAGGAAGTTGCACTCGATGCTGCACAGGCGCACGATCACATTGGGCAGGGGCCGAACATGCAGCGGCGGCTTGCGGGTGTACTGGTATGCGAGAGTGTCGATGGCGACGTTGGGGTACTTCTTCCCGACGCGTTCGGCCACGTAGTTCACGAAATGCAGGAGCGGGCCCGAGGGCGAGCCCTCATACTCCTCCAGCTTCATGCACTCGGCGCACCTGCAGTGCCGGTCCCAATCGTTCTGGCTCAGGGAGAAGATGTCGGCATCCGGGTGGGCTTCGATCCAACCCAGGACTTCCTTGACCGCATAGTCCTTGAGCGCCTGGTTGGTGAGGCACAGTTGCGAACGCACCCCGGGGCCGCCGATGCGTTCGCCGTCGATCTCGCTGAACCACTCGGGGTGCTCGGCGAACATGGAGTCCGGGACAAGCTGGTTGAAGGTGTGGACGAAGAAGGGGCCGCCGTAAGTGATTTTCCCGCCCCGGGCTTCGTCAATGCGCGCGCGGTTGCTGTTGGCGCGGTTGCGCACGGCCCAGTCGCCGTCAAAGCCGTCC
>JAGPGE010000123.1 GCA_018056145.1 Armatimonadota bacterium | reverse complement strand
GCAGGCAGACGCCACCGGTCACCGAAGTGCGCGACTTCAACGGCGATCCGTCCCTCTACGTGAACGGCAAGCCGGAGCCGCTCATCACCTATCTGCACCACGGTGGCGAGGCCGGCAAGCTGCATGGCGAGATGCGCCAGACCGGGATTCATGTCTTTTCCGACTGGTTCGGCGCCTCTGTGGCAGGCGATCTCGGGCGCAGTGAAGACGGGACGTATGACTACGCGCGGTTCGATGACTACTTCACGACCGTACTCGAAGCGGTGCCCGAAGCCCGGTTCCTGCCCCACATTGGCGTGGTGGCCCCGCTCTGGTGGCAGAAGCAGCACCCAGATGAGTGCTGCGTGCTGGCGAACGGTGACCAGTGGCCCAGTTCCATGGCGTCGAAGCTGTGGATGGAGGAGATGTCCGCCGACCTGCGCAAGCTCATCGAGCACCTGCGCAAGGCGCCTTACGCGGACCGCATCCTGGGGTATATCTTCTACGCCGGGTACACTGCGGAGTGGCAAAGCTGGGGCACCTGGCAGGCCTCGGTTTGCGACTACAGCCCGCCGGCGGTCAAAGGTTTCCGGGACTGGCTGCGGGAGCGCTACGGCACCGATGAAGCGCTGCGCAAGGCCTGGGCGAACGCCGAAGTGACCTTCGAGACCGCAACCGTACCATCCGCCGACCGTCGCCTGGAAGCCGGGGATTTCCTCCTGGACCCCGCCAAGGACCGGCAGATCATCGACTACAACCTCTACAGCAGCGACTTCATCGCCGACGCGATTCGCTACTTCGCCCGGGCAACCAAGGAAGCCGTGGGTGGGTCGCAGATTGTGGGCACCTACTACGGGTACATGGCGGCCCACGGCGCGAGGCAGCAGGTGTGCGGGCACAATGCCCTGGCGCAGGTGCTGGCCTGCCCGGACATCGACTTCCTCATGAGCCCGCCGATGTATGCCCACCGGAACATCGGCGAGACCAGCACCTTCATGTCCGCCACGGAGTCGGTGAAGCTACACGGCAAGCTGTGGTTCGACGAGTCCGATTTGCGCTCGTACCTGTCCGATCCCGGCGCGGGATACGGCCGCACGAAGACCCCGGAGCATTCGGTGGCGACGACCTGGCGCGAGTTCGCCAATGTGGTTACCCGAAAGGCGGGCGTCTCGTGGTTCGACATGTCCGGCGGGTGGTTCTCCGGGCAGCCCATGTGGGATGCCTACAGGCGGCAGATGGAGATCATCGACCGTGTCTTCACACAACGCCGGCCGTACACGGCGGATGTGGCGCTGTTCGTGGATGAGCGCAGCTATGCCCACTACCGGCGCTCGAACTTGACAAGTGTGATGGTTCAGGAGACCGTGTCGAGGATGCCTGAGATGGGCGCGACTTGGGATATGTACCTCACGTCGGACCTGGACAACCCAGCACTGCCTGCGTACAAGCTCTACGCGGTGCTGAACTCGACGCGAATGGATCCTGAGACGGCCCGGAGGCTGCTGGAGAAAGCACGAGTAGAGCAAGCCACCATCCTGTGGATGTACGCGCCCGGCTATAGCACCGACTCAGGCTTTGATCACCCGCGGTTGGAGCAGGTGACCGGGATGCAGGTCCAGGTGCAGGCGGAAGGCGCCGGCGGCGCGTACCACATCGAACCGGGCACGGGCTTCGCCGCGGGCATTGACGGCGGTGCGCTGCTGGGCCCCGAGACCATAGTATCGCCTCGGTTCGCGATCATCGACGCCGAAGCAGAGCCCATCGCGCGCTACGCCGACAGCGGACAGGTTGCCATCGGTAGGAAGATCGTGGACGGCGTGCCGGTGATCTACTGTGCGCCGGTTGCCATGCCGATTCCGCTGTGGCGGAATATCGCCCGGGAGTGCGGCGCGCACATCTGGCTGGACAGCGGCGACGGCATCTACACCGACGGGCAGTACCTGGCCATTCACGCAGCCGCGGACGGAACGAAGACCGTGCGTGTCCCCGGCCCGCCCAGGAGCGTGGAGAACCTGGTGACTGGAGAGAAGCTGGCCGAGAGCACCAACGCGATCACCCTCGAGATGAAGATGGGCGAGACGGTCAGCCTGTACCTTACGCCTGCTGAGTGAACCTGAGACGGAGGAACCGCGCATGGAGCTGTACTGGGGCGACATGCACGCCCAGTTCAAACCGCAGTGGCAGCCCGAAGGCGACTGGGAGCAGGTGCTGCGCCGGGCCTTCGAGAGCGCCCGCGGGCACATCGACATCTTCCCGCTGGTCTACTACCCGGCGTTCTTCTATAACACCCCGGAAGGGCTGCACGTCGAATCGGTGGGCATGCGGCCGGAGTTCGCCGAAGAGTGGGAACTGGTGAAGCGGCTGGTGCGGGAGTACAACGCGCCCGGCGAGTTGATCTCATACCCCGCGTACGAGTGGACTGGCGACCGCACCCGCTGGGGCGACTGCAACGTCTTCTTCAACGAGGACGACCCACCGCTGGACCTGTCCATGGAGATCGACCACCTGTTCGCGAACCTCAACAGGCATCAGGCTATCGCAATCCCGCATCACACCGGCTACCTGGTGGGGCAGCGGGGAAAGGACTGGAGCCACCACAATGAGCGACTCTGCCCGGTGACCGAGATCTTCTCCTGCCACGGATCTTCGGAGGGCTGCAACACGCCGTTCGGGATGGTCAGCAATGCACAGATGGCTCCGAGGGTTACGGGCGGGACGGTTCAGGACGCCCTGGCGCAGGGCATCCGAACCGGCATCATCGCTTCGGGCGACAACGGGAGCGGCTTCCCGGGGCGCTGGGGAACCGGGCTGATGGGGCTGTGGGCCCCCGAGTTGACCCGCGACGCTGTCTGGGAAGCCCTGAAAGCGCGGCGCACATACGGAGTCACGGGCGATCGCATCCAGCTCATGTTCGCCATCAACAACACCTTCATGGGTGACGTGCTCCGCGAGCCGCGCCACTGCCTTCTGCGGGCCAAACTCGACTGCACCCAGGCGCTGGACCGCATTGAGGTCATTCGTGACAACCGCGTGGTGCATACCCACTGCCACAGTGGGACATGGACGTCGCCGACGAACGGCACCATCCGCGCGAAGATCCCGGTGGAGTTCGGCTGGGGACCGACCGGCTTCCATGGGTTCAGAACCGGGCGAGCAGAATGGCAGGGCAGCCTGCGCGTGGCGTCCGGTTCGATCGTCAGCGCCGAGGGGTGCTTCACCACCCATGGCAACCGCATCGACCGGGTGAGTGACGGTGAGATGAAGTTCACAATCACGACCCAGGACAGGCAGGGACCGGCAGTGACCGCCACCAGCCAGCAGACCATCGTGTTCGAAGTCCGCAGCCCCGTGGCGGAGCCGATCACCCTCGAGGTGGACGGAAAGGTCATGACATTCCGCCTCCTGGAGGCCCTCAAGCGGTCGGCGCTTATCGTCTTCATGAACGAATCACGGGAGCGAGTGCGGGAGCAGTTCGGCATCGATCCGGACACCGTGGAGAACCCGGACGTCTTCTACCACAACGCGCACATCGTCAAGCGGCACATGGCGATCCCCGAGGCGGGATACCGGTTCGAGATGGAATGGGAAGACCCCGAAGGCCCGCGCGGGAAGCACTTCTACTACCTGCGGGTGAGCCAGCTCAATGGCCAGATGGCCTGGTCGAGTCCGGTCTGGGTGGAGGGCAGCCAGGGTTGATGGCTGAGATCGTGGTCACCACTTCGGTGAGAGTCACCGGGGAGTGTCTGGCCCGGGCGCGGGAAGCGGGGGAGTTCCTGGGCGCGCGCGTCGTAGCCCGCGATCGTCGCGGCCTGGCGAAGCTCTGCGAGCAGGAGCGTGCTGAAGGTGTGCTGGTCATCGGCTCAACGGACGTCTACCACGAGCCTGCAAATGGCCTCGAGTTCTTCTTCCACCCCAACCTCGCGAAGATGCGCATCGGCAATATGAAGGGCGGCAAGCCCGACCATCTCGTGTCCGCCATGGGGCTGCGGGAGGGGGATCACGTGCTGGACTGCACCCTGGGTTTCGCGGCGGAGGCCATCGTCTGCGCGTGGGTGGTGGGCGAGTCAGGCCGCGTCGTGGGCCTGGAGAAGTCGCCGATCATCGCTTTCCTCGCGATCCAGGGCCTGAGGCGCATGGAGACGGTCAGCAAAGCCTTCACCGCACTCATGCGGCGCATCGAGGCGATCCACGCGGACCACATGGAGTACCTGCTCCAGTGCGCGGACAAGTCCTTCGACCTGGTCTACTTCGACCCCATCTTCGACGAGCCGCTCCGGAAGTCTCAGAGCATGGCGCCGCTTCGAGCCGTGGCGGAGCGCGAGCCTTTGAGCGAAGACGCAGTGAGGGAGGCGGTGCGGGTGGCCAAGCGGCGAGTGGTGGTCAAACAGCGCCGGAACACCGAACTGTGGACGCGCATCCCAGTCACCCGCATCGCCGCCGGTCCCGGGAGCCGGGTGGAGTACGGGGTCATTGAGGCAGGGTGATGTGCGGGCAGGGGGTGGATACGGGGCGATCCGGGGTGCCACTGCTTGCCACGCAAGCAGTGCTTCCTCGCGCACAGCAGGTCAGGCGGGGGCGTGGCGTACATCGCGCTTCGCGGCGGCGCTCAGTACCTGCCGTTCGCGGGGAGAAGTGGTCCGCCCAGCCCGCCGCCCGCGAGGTAGAAGATGATCGCGACGACCACCACGTAGAGGGCTACCGTGGCCAGCAGCGGGGCATCGGTGAGCAGAACGCGATCCGGCGCCTCGCCCTGACCGTGGCGGTGAACAAGGTACAGATATCGGAAGATGCCGTAGATCACGAGCGGGATTGTGAAGATCAGGTCGCGGCTTCCGACCTCGCCAACGGTGCGGTCGCTGATGGTATACAGGCAGTAGCTCATCAGTGTCGAGGCAGTGACCACAGCGATCATCTGGTCGAGCAGCTCGGGCGTGTACTCCGACAGAATCTGCCGCGTGGTGCGTGCGTCTTCCTCCAGAGCCACCAGTTCCTGCCGGCGTTTCGTGAATGTCAGGAAAAGGGCCAGCAGGAGCGTACACAGAAGCAGCCAGGGCGATATCTCCACCTGGATCGCTTCAGCCCCCGCAACGGCGCGCAGCACGAACCCCCCTGACACAGCGAGCGCATCCAGGATGACCACGTGCTTGAGCATGAAGTGGTAGCTCAGCGTCAGCCCGAGGTATGCCACGGCCACCAGTCCTGTGGGCGTTGAGACGAAGAAGCACCCGACCACGCACAGAGGCGCCAGGATCGCGGCCGCCGCCAGCGCTATTCCGGGCGAGAGTGCTCCCGAGGCGATGGGCCGCAGGCGTTTGCGGGGATGGTTGCGGTCCTGCTCCAGGTCTGCGACATCGTTGACCAGATAGACCGTGCCGGACAGGATGCAGAACAGCACGAACGCCGCCACAACCCGCAACACCGAATCCGCCTGCGCGTACTCCTTAGCGAAAAGCAGCGCCGCGAACAGGAGCAGGTTCTTGGTCCACTGCTTGGGCCGCATGGCCTTGAACAGATTCAGTGGAAGGCTCATCGCTCTCACCTCGCAGAACGATGCGAACGGTCAGTCCTCGCCTTCCCGGCCCTCCGGCTTGAGCACCGGGAAGAGCACAACTTCGCGGATGCTCGGGCGGTCGCACAGGAGCATCACAAGACGATCGACACCGAGCCCAAGACCACCTGTTGGCGGCAGACCGTACTCCAGCGCCGTCAGGAAGTCCTCGTCCAGCGGGTGGGCCTCCTCATCTCCCCCACGCCCCGCGGCTACCTGCTGCTCGAAACGCCGGCGCTGCTCCAGCGGGTCGTTCAGCTCACTGAATGCGTTCCCGACTTCCTGCCCGCCGATGAAGGGCTCAAACCGGGCCGTGAGCCGGGGTTCATCCTGCTTCCGCTTGGCCAGCGGCGAAATGATCACCGGGTAATCGGTGATGAATGTGGGCTGAAGCAATTGCGGCTGCACGTAGTGGTCGAAGGCCTTGTTCAGAAGTTCGGCGTAGGTCGCCTCGGACACGTCGCCGAGGCGCAGGTTCTCGCAGGCCGCGCGCGCTTCTTCGTCGGTCTCGAAGGCGGCGAAGTCCACGCCGCTCATTTCGCGGACTGCATCAAACAGCTTCCACCTGCGCCAGGGCGGGGTCAGATCGATCTCGATCCCCTGGTAGGTGAACTTCAGAGAGCCGTTCGCAGCCTTCGCCATGGCGCAGACCAGGCTCTCCACAAGCTCCATCATGCCCTCGTAGTCGGTGTACGCCTGGTAGGCCTCGAGGATCGTGAACTCAGGATTGTGCCGGGTATCGATGCCCTCATTGCGGAACACTCGGCCGATTTCGAAGACCCGCTCCATACCGCCCACCACAAGCCGCTTCAGGTACAGTTCCGGCGCGATGCGCATGTACAGCGTCATTCCCAGCGCGTTGTGGTAGGTGGTGAAAGGCCGGGCGTTGGCGCCACCGTATAGCGGCTGAAGGATCGGCGTCTCCACTTCCATGAAGTCCCGGCTGTAGAAAAGCTCGCGGGCGGCCTGGATCATTCGCGCGCGCTTGCTGAAGACCTCGCGGCTGTCCGGGTTCATGATCAGGTCGAGGTACCGCTTGCGGTAGCGCGTCTCGGTATCACTAAGGCCGTGGAACTTCTCAGGCAGCGGGTGGAGCGCCTTGGCAAGGAGCGTCCACTCGACGATGCGCACCGAGATCTCCCCGGCCTTGGTGCGGAAAACCTCGCCTTGTACGCCGATGATGTCGCCGAGGTCCAGGTCTTGGAATGCGCGCAGGTTCGTCTCGCCCAGACCGTCCAGGTTCGCGAAGAGCTGGATGCGCCCGGATGTGTCCACGAGGTCCGCGAACGTGGCCTTGCCGTGTCCACGCTTAGCCATGAGCCGGCCACAGACGGCGACAGACTTCCCCTCAAGCTCGCCGAAATTCTCGACGATGGGTGTGGCGAGATGAGTGCGGTCGAAACGGTGGATGGCGAAGGGGTCGTTCCCGCTCTCCTGCAGTGCGCTGAGTTTCTGCAGGCGCAATTGCCCCTGGCCGAGCTCTTCCGACACGTCGGTTCATTCCTTCCCAGGCCGGCGCGTGGCCGGTTGGTCTGACAGGCAGACGGGTCAGCGATTGGCCTCGGCGGCCGCGCGAACCCGGTCGATGTACTCCTGGCTCACTTTGCGCTCGAACGAGCGGAACCCCGCGAGCTTGAAACCGTGCTTCACCGCAAGGCCCGCAATCTCCTGGACCTGTTCGATGCTGATATCCCGGCCCAACGAGTAGTCCTCGCAGCGGCCCTCAAGGGCAAGGATCATCGTCTCGGCCATGCAGGCGTACGAGAGACCTGGCGGGAAGCCGAAGTTCAGGTTGAACTCCACATGACCAGGCACCGCCACCGCGCCGCCTTCGATCACCAGCACGTCCGGGCGCTTCTCGGCGACGTGCCGCGAGACGTCCCTAGGCCGGGCAACGTCGCACACCACGGAGCCGGGCCGCAGCATCTCGGGCTGCACCACTGCTTCCACCGCCGAGGTCACCGCGATGGTGATCTCGGCATCCCGCAGAGCGGTAGCTACATCAGTCTCGACCCGGACATTCACGCCCTCCGCGGCAAGCTCCGCCGCAAGCTCTTCGAGGGGCTCCCGCGAGCGGGCGTTGAGCACGATCTCCCGCACCTGAGGCCCCAGGATCTTCGCCGCAACCCGGCCGATGGATCCGGTAGCGCCCAGGATCGCAGCGGTACACTGGGCGGGCTCGTGTTCCAGGAGACCAGCGGCCTCGATGGACCCCTGGAGCGCCGTGGCCACCGTGTAGCTGTTGCCAGTGGTCACGCCGATATCCAGAGCCTCCGCGACTGAGTACCCGGCGTCTCCCACGACCGATGTGAATGCGCCCAGCCCGACGATCTCCGCGCCAAGGTCCTGGGCGACCTTACCGGCCTCAATGATACGCTTCGTGGCCTTCGACGGATTACCGGTCTTGAGCTGGTGAGCCGTCATATAAAGGCCCACGAACCAGCCCTGTGTGGTTGCGCCTGTGAGTGACCGGACGCCCGTGATCTCGCTCACAGGTCTGGGACGCATGAGCGTGAGAAGGCACTCAGTAATGGGGCCTGGAATCAGCGCCGCCGCCGGATATTTCCTGGCGACGTCGGCGACGCTGAGAGGATGCATGATGAACGCGAATCGGGCCAATAGGTGGTCTCCTGTTGAGACGGAAAGCTGGTATGGCCCGGCTGCCCGAGCCTGCGCCAGTATACCAGCGAACCGCGGACGGCGCAACGATGCCACGCCTTGCCGCCTTGCCAGCACAAGGACAGGGTTCTATACTCCTTATGGCGGAGAGACGCGGATGACCATGGAGTGTGGTGAATGTCTGACATCTATGTAGGGCTGGAACGCGAGCCGGGGATGGAGCGCGAGAAGGCGGTGCTCGTGGGCATCAGCCGGATGCGCGGCGAAGGCCGCCGGAGCATGCAGGAACTCATCGGGCTGGCGCGGGCGGCCGGCGCCGCACCGGTGGATGTGGTGGTCCAAAACCGCAACACGCCTCACCTGCAGCATTTCATCGGCAAAGGGAAACTCGAAGAACTCCGGGCCGTTGTGACATCTCACGGCGCCGAGATCATCCTCTTCGACGGTGAGCTTACGCCGGCGCAGATCCGAAACTTGGTGGACGCCTTCGAGTGCAAGATCCTCGACCGCACCGAGCTGATTCTCGACATATTCGCCCAGCACGCACGCACGCGCATAGGCAAACTGCAGGTCGAACTGGCGCAACTGTCGTACATGCTCCCGCGGCTCACCGGACGGGGCAAGATGATGGACCGGATCACGGCCCGCGGCGGCTCGGGCGGAGTCGGTGTGCGCGGGCCGGGCGAAACCAAGCTTGAGACCGACCGTCGGCGCTTGCGCCAGCGCATCATGACCATCCGCGCGCGGCTGGCGGAACTGGGTGAGCACCGGGATGTGGAGCGCAACAAGCGACGCGAGAGCAATCTGCCGCTCATCAGCCTGGTGGGCTACACCAACGCGGGCAAGTCATCCCTGCTCAATGCACTCTGCGGTTCCGAGGAGGTCCGCGCCAATGACCGCCTGTTCGAGACCCTGGACACCACGGTGCGCAACGTGGACCTTGGGGACAACCGCAGCGCCCTGGTGGCCGACACGGTTGGGTTTATCCGCAACCTGCCCGAGGACCTGATCGAGGCCTTCAAGGCGACCCTGGAGGAGACCCTTGAGGCGGACCTGCTGATCCAGGTCATCGATGCCGGCGACCCGTGGGCAGAGACCGAGAACCTTGCCACGCGCGAGGTTCTCTTCCAACTCGGCGCCCACGAGAAGCCGATGCTCATCGCCCTGAACAAGTGGGACACGGTGAGTGATCCCGGCAGAGAATCCGAGCTGCTGGGGAACTTCACGGAAGCCGTGCCTGTATCAGCCGTCACGGGAGAGGGTCTTGACGAACTGCGGGAGCGGGCCCGGGCGATGCTCCCGACAAAACTGATCCCCATCCGTCTACATCTCCCCTATTCGGAACTACAACTGCTGGAATTGCCGCGACGCACCGGGCGTCTGTTGGACACGCGCTACCAGCCCGAGTACGTTGCTGCTGACGCAGAAGTGGATGAGCCGACGCTGGCGCGCCTGCGGCCGTACGTGGTCAGTTCGGACTGACCCTTGACCCATCGTTTGTGACCCGAGGGCGAGACCTGTGCTTATCAGATCTGCCGCCGTGCTTTGCGCGCTGATCCTGTGCGTTGGCCTGTTCGCTGATACGATCCTCGCAGATTCCCCGCCGTACATGTTAGGCGGCCGCGTGATGGTCCCCATGCGCGCCATCTTCCAGTGGCTCGGGGCAGAGGTCGACTACGACACATCCACCGGGCTCATCACGGCGCGGCGTGGCGAGACATGCGTGAAACTCAAGGTTGGTGCACAGCAGGCAGTCGTCAACGGCAGGCGCGTAGAGCTGGATTCTCCCGCGGAGAGCCGCAGCGGTCGCACCTGTGTGCCCCTGCGGTTCATTGCCCAGGCGCTCGGAGCGGCCGTTGACTGGAACGACGCCTCCGGCACCGTGACCCTGCAATGGGGCGGGCGCACGGGCACGCTCAAGGTTGCGCAGGCACCGGGATCGGGTTCCGTGAGCGGCCACGTTACCGTCCGGAGCACGTCCGCCGCAGGGCGCTCGGTCAAGCTGGTCGAGGCGTCACTCGCAGGGATCAGAGTGAAGGTCGGCCTGGCGCAGGGGAGGGTAGCGCGCACGGAATCCCTGGCGGCCATCGCGGCCCGGTACCAGGCGACTGCCGCAATCAATGGCTGCTTCTTCGACGCTTACACATCCAATCCGCTCAAGAACCCGCATCACACTCTCGTCTCGGGCGGCAGGCTCCTGCATAAGGGCAACGTGGGTACCCTCCTGGGCTTCCGCCCCGGCGGCGCGTGGAAGATGGGGCGCGTGCAACTCAAAATCGAGGGGGCGCTGGATGGCCGCTGGACCTGGCCCGACAACTGGTACGCGTACTGGGTCAACCGTTACCCGGAAAGCCCCAACACAGTGACCATCTTCACGCGAGACTGGGGCCAATCCACGGGGCTGACGGACGGGCTGCAGGCGGCGGTGAGTGGCGGCGTTATCCGCAAGGTGGCCACCGGGGAGCAGAGTATTCCCGCGGACGGATTTGTGGTGTACTTCCGGGGCAGCCAGAAGAGCGTGGGAGACGGGTTCCGTGTGGGACGGCGCTGCGAGTACCGGGTGGTGCGCCAGGACCGCGCGGACATGGGTTTCTGGCGCGAAGCGAACGAGGTCATCGGCTGCGGACCGCGGCTGCTCGCAGATGGGAGAATCGCGGTGGACCCCGCCTCAGAGGGCTTCTCCAGTGATAAGATTCTAAGCG
>JAGPGE010000122.1 GCA_018056145.1 Armatimonadota bacterium | reverse complement strand
GTGGGGGAGTAGAGGGAACCGGGAGTTGGCCTTCAGCGGGACAGGCAATCCTTGACCGGATCGCGTCGGTCCGGGCGTCCTGCCGGACGGGTAGACCATTCATACCTCGCGGGCGTCCCAATCCATTGTAGGAGTGGGCTTGCCCGCGAACGCCTTTGGCCCGTGACGACATTCGCGGGCAAGCCCGCTCCCACAAGCCTGCCGAGAGCGAACGCGATCCCTGAGGCAAGCGGGCTTTCCTGACCAACGACGCGTCGCAAAAACGGCAGACGACCGGGCGTAAGTCTCGCCCTACGCCAAGGTCACCACGTTCCCCGTGGCCGCCGATTCCACCACGCCCAGGCATGTGGCGAGGATGCGGATCGACCAGTCGATGGGAATGCACGGGGGCTCGTCGCGTATGATGCAATCGCACATGTGGCCGATCTCGCCCCGGAATGGGTCCCGGTCAGTGCCCGCCACGCCGGGTCTCGGGTGGCTCACGCCCGTGCGGCCGAACATGTCCAGGTTGCGCGTTCCCTGGCGTCCCCAATCCGCGGTGCCCTCGGTGCCGATTACGCTCCACCAGGTCTCCCCAGGATAGCCCGGCGGGTCGATGAGCAGCAGGTTCAACTCATAAACCGCTGTGGCGCCGCTCTCCGTGGTCACGGTCGCGAGGACGTAGTTGTCGGTCTCCAGGCGGTCATCGGTGGGGTAGTGGCTGAGACTCCGGGCATGCACCCGCGCCGGGAGGCTGTCCATGCACCAGGACAGAAAGTCCACGTAATGCATCCCGTTGTGGACGAACTGCCCCAGAGTCTCTTTCTTCCGGTAGGGGCTGTCCGGGGGGTACGAGTAGAACCGGCCCTTCACGTGGTACGCGCCGAAAACCGCCGCGCCGATGCGCTCGCAGGCTTGTTTGAAGCCCATGCATTCGGGCAACCACCGCATGGACTGGGCCAGCATGAACTTTACGCCCGCCGCCTCCACCGTGTCCTTCATTGCCCGGGCGTCCTCCAGACTCAGCGCCATGGGCTTCTCGCACAGCACATGCTTGCCCGACTTCGCCGCCGCGATGGCGTGGCTCGCGTGCAAGTGATCGGGCGACGCGACGTCCACCAGGTCGATGTCGTCCCGGCTCAGCAGGCGGTCCAGATCGGTGTACGCCTCCGCGCCATAGCGGGCGGTCACCTCCCGCAGCCCCTCTTCGTTCACATCGCACACGGCCACCAGTTCCGCCTGAGGCAGGGCCTCGATTGCCGGGAGATGACTCCCCAAGCCGATTCCCGCGGCGCCACCCACGACGCCGATTCTGACCTTGTCCACCCTGCGCACCTCCATGACGCGACCGCCATTGCACTCACTGTGAGTTTCCTCCTCGCCTTAGCAGGTCCTTCGCAGGGTCGCCACCAGGGCCAAGAATCCCGGGCGAACGCGCAAGGAGAACCGGCTCCCGCAGGGGAACTGCTTCATCAGAAGAACCACGCACGAGTAGCGCTTGCACACCGCGAAACCACAGGCTGAGAGGAGCCATGCAGATGAACGAACGCATCGAATACCTTGGCTGGCCGGACTGCGTCAGGCTGAGCAACGGGACTATTGAGCTTATCATCACCACGGTTGTCGGCCCGCGCATCATCCACTTTGGGATGGCGGGCGGTGAAAATGCCTTCGGGGTGATCGAGAAAACGATGGGGGTGCAGGGCGGAGACGAGTGGAACCTGTTCGGCGGCCACCGGCTTTGGCATTCCCCCGAGGAAGAGCCGCGGTCCTACTCGCCGGACAATACGCCTATTCAGGCCAATGAGATCGAGGGCGGTGTCCACCTGATCCAGCCCACCGAGCCGGGCACGGGCATCCAGAAGGAAATGCTGGTGATGCTCGAGGGCGACAACTGCGTCACCGTCCAGCACCGCCTTACAAACCACGGCGTGTGGGGCATTGAACTGGCCCCGTGGGCGCTGACGGTCATGGCGAAGAACGGCGAGGCAATCGTGCCCCAGCCCGAGGGGGATTTCGACTCGCTGTTGCCCAACCGCCGCCTGACCCTGTGGCCGTACACCAATATGAGCGACCCGCGCCTCACCTGGGGCGAAAAGTACATCCGAATGCGCCAGAACCCGGCCATGGAGCGACGCTGCAAGTTCGGACTCAGCGCCGAAGACGGCTGGCTATGTTACCTGCGCAATGGCCTGCTGTTCGTGAAGCGTTTTGACTACGACCCGGAGGCCGAATACCCGGACTGGGGCGCGGCGGTGGAGGTATTCACCAACGACGCGATCTTGGAAGTGGAGACCCTCGGGCCGCTGACCTGGCTGGAACCCGAGGAAGCCGTGGAGCATGAGGAGCGCTGGTACCTGTTCGACGGCGTGTCCGTTGGGGACAGCGAGGACAGCATCGACGAGGCGCTCCTGCCGCTGATTGAAGAGACGGACTGAGCGGAATAGTTTTCGAATGATGGCGCGGGGACAGGCGCGGCTTCGCGGGAAGTCAGGCGCCTGTCCCGGTTTTCGCATCGCGGTCTGCTTACTCTTGCCTCACAGCCACTGCCACCTGCGCGGGGCGCAGGACGCGATCGTGCAGCCGGTAGCCCTTGCGCAGCACTCGTACGATGGTCCCCTCGCTGGACTCGTCCGCCGGCACCCCTTCCACCGCCTCGTGCAGGTTGGGGTCGAAGTACTCGCCCGGATCGGCCTGGATAGTCTGCAAGCCGTGCCTGCCCATCACGTCGCGCAGCTGCTGCAGGATCATCTCGTAGCCTTTGCAGACGACCTGGGTGTGCTCATTGGCCTCCCCGGCTTCGCAGGCCATCTCGAAATGGTCCAGGACGGTAATCAGGTCAAACAGGATGCCCTCGTTGGCATACAGACTGCGCTGCGCGGCTTCCTCCTGAGCGCGACGGCGGTAGTTCTGGAGTTCGGCCATGGCACGCAGGGCCTTGTCTCTTTCAGCCTCAACCTGCGCCTCCAGTTCGGCGACACGATCCACCGACGGTGCCGGCGTCGGTTCTTCTTCGGGAGCCTGCGCGTCAGTTTCTTCGGCCGATGGATCGTCTCCCGCGGCCTGGATAATGGGTATCAATTCGCGGTCTGGTTTGTCTTTGCGCATGCGTCGGTCCTCCGTGTGTCGTGCAGTTCAGGCGGCAGAGCGCGCGCCTGAACGGTAATGTTGGCGTCGTCCGTTTTCGTGGGGCTACCCCCCGTTGTTAGAACGCCCTGGTAGGCGCATGTGCCTTCCGGGGCCCGTCTGTCAGAGTCTACCGGGAACCGGCGACGCAGGCAAGGATGGGAACTCGGTAGGTCGCGCTGCCATCTGTTGGCAGAAGCGCCAGGTCGCGGATATGCCCACGTCTCAGGTGTGGGGTGTCATCGCCGTCCAGATGACGGGGCCCCACAAGGGAACCGGTCGCGCCGTGGGGCCCGTCGGCCAGACGACACCAACACCCCGCGGCTGGAGGCGAGGTAGCGACTGCGCCGCAATAATGCTTCTCCGCACACCGAGTCCCCAGAAAGGCCACCTCCGCCCGAAGGACATCCCCCTCGTTACGGGGAAACACTCCTGGCGCGGTCAGCATGCCGACGGGAGGGACTTGCACCGTGAGAGAGTTGCCGCCAATACCCTTCGACCATTACCTGACCTGGGACGAGACCACCGGGTTCTTGGACGAGGCGGCTGCTGCCTTCGGTGAACTGGTGAGCGTGGATGCCATCGGGCAGACCCCCGAGGGCAGGCAGCTGTGGTGCGCACAGATCACCGCCCCTTGTGATGACCCGTCGGCCAAGCCAGCTTATCTCGTGCAGGCGGTGGTGCATGCCCAGGAGGTTGCCGGCACCACGGCGGCATTGCATCTCGTGAAGCATCTCCTCGAAGGATGGGAGCGCGACGCCGGAATCCGCCGGCTGCTTGAAGACGTGGTCTTCTACGTGGTCCCTCGCATGAACCCGGATGGCGCGGAGTTCACCCTCCGGACCGGGGGGAGCATCCGCAGCCGCAATGCCCCCCGGGTGCGCAGGAACGGCCTGGTGCAGGGCGACGTGAACGGCGACGGGCTGATTCTGTGGATGCGCAAGGAGGATCCCTGCGGGAACCTGCGCGAACACCCGCAGGATGGCCGCCTGCTCATTCCGCGCGAGGCCGGCGACGGCGCCGGGCCCTTCTACTTCGCGTACCCCGAGGGCTTCGTGCAGGACTGGGATGGCGGCCCGGTGGTTCACGCGGAACGTTCAGCGGACTTCAACCGCAACTGGGGCGCCAACTGGCGGCCGGAGTACGAGCAGGGTGGTGCGGGTGACTTCCCTTTCTCGCAGCCGGAAATGCGGGCGCTGGCGGAGTTCATCTACGCGCACCCCAACATCTTCGGCATCCTGGGCTACCACTGCGGGTGCAATTCCGTCCTGCGGCCACCGTCCAGCGGGAGCGATGATGACATCCTCCCGGCAGACCTGGAGAAGATGCGGGAGATCGGCCTGCGGGGCGAGGATATCACCGGATTCCGCCTCCGCGCGGTGGTGGATTACCGGCTGGACAAGAGCAAGCCCATCGCGCTCCGGGGGCATTTCCACGACTGGGGCTACCGCCACCTGGGCCTGTTCGTGTACGAGATCGAGCTTGGCAACATCTACAACTCGCGCGGAGTGACCACCGAGCAGTACTTCGCTTCGGATGATGAAGAGCGCCGCGAGTACGACCTGCTGGCGCTCCAGTGGCATGACGAGAATCCTCAGAAGGGCGCATATATCGACTGGCAGCCCTTCGATCACCCGCAGCTTGGCCGGGTGGAGATCGGCGGCTGGCGCCGGCATTTCCTCGCCAACCCCCTCAGCGAAGACATGGCCACAATCGCGCCGCGCTGCACCGAGTTCGTCCTGGATCATGCCCGCAGGCATCCACGACTGGTCATCACCAAGGTCAGCGTTGAGCCTATCGAAGGCCGCATCTACCGTTTGCGGGCGACGGTGATGAACACCGGCGACCTGCCCACTCAGATCACCGAACTGGGCCACCGGATCGTGCAGAACGAGCCGGTGCGGGTGGAGATCCGGGGCGCTGAAGTTTTGTCCCGGGGCGGTGTTGCGGAATTGGGGCAGCTGGCGGGTATCTCAGGCTACCGCGACCTGGAGTGGTTCGTTCGCGCCCGGCCCGGCGATATCGTGCAGATCAGCGCCTGCGCGCCCAAGGCAGTCGACTCGCGGGCGGTCGTGACAATACCCGAAGGGACGGTCTGACAGCGATGACATCACGTGAGCGACTCCTGTGCGCGTTCGAGCGTGGCAAACCCGACCGGGTTCCCGTGGGGCCCTTCGGTTTCGGCCATGTCAATCCCGACAGCGAGATCGGGCTGCAACTGGTGAAGCGCACCGACTTCATCCAGTCCATCGGCGGCGCGGGTGGCTTTCTGGGCGCGGCGGCGAAGTCGGAATCAACCACCGAGGGAAACCGCACCACCACCGTCCTGCACACGCCCAAGGGCGACCTGACCAGCATCTACCAGCGCACGGAAATCACCGGCGCCCAGGTGAAGTTCGCCTGCAAGGACGCGGACGATGTGGAAAAGCTCCTGTCGGTTCCCTACGAGCCGCCGGCCATAGACGCTAGCAGCTTCCTGCAATGGAAGGACCGGATCGGCGACGAGGGCATCGTGCTCTTCGGGTTCGCTGACGCCATCTGCACCCCGGCCCAGTTCTTCTCGCCCGAAGACTTCTCATTGCTGTGGGTGGATGCGCCGGACGCCTTCATGGCCCTGATCGATGCCGCGAACGAACGCGTCTGCGAGCAGGCGGACCGTTGCTGCAAGGCGGGTATTGATGCCTTCAGGCTTCTCGGCGGGGAGTATGCCAGCACCCAGCTTGGCCCGGCCGCATACCGCCAGACCGTAACCGAGCCGGACCGCAAGGTCACCGACATCATGCACTCCCACGGCGCCACGGTCTACTACCACAATCACGGGCCCACCATGAAGTACCTCGAACTGCTCGCGGACATAGGCATGGACGCCTGCGACTGCTTCGAAGCCCCGCCCTGGGGAGATTTCGACTTCCCGGAGGCGAAGAAGCGCATCGGTGACCGCATCTGCTTCGTGGGTAACCTCGACGACATGGAAGTCATCGACAAGCTGCCTGAGGCGAAGGTCCTGGAGATGGCGCGGGAGAGGATCATCGAATCAGAAGGCTGGGGGTTCGTTCTGGGAGGGACGGCGTCGGGGACCTATACGGAACGGGCTGCACGGAACTTCATGGCGATGGCGGACTTGGCGGCACAGATGGCGTAGGCAGGCACCCTCAAGGGCGCAAGGGGTTGACCAGGCGCGGGGCCTTGCTGATCAGGTGCGGGATGTCGGCGCAGTCCAGCCGACAGGGCCCCGCACGGTGGCTCACCGGTAATCGATCAGGTTCGCCTCGGTGCAGATGATGCTGACGCCAGCGTCGAAGAACCCGCGGGGCACCTCGTGGACCACCTGCAACTCGAAGCACAGGCCCACCGCGACCCGTGCCTGTGCCGGGCTGAGGGAGTTCAGCAGGCGGTCATAGAACCCGCCGCCGTATCCGAGACGCCCGCCGTAGATGTCGAACCCGATGCCGGGGGCCATGACGCACTCGATGTCCTCCAGCCGGCCGGGCTCGCACAGTTCCGGCACCGGCTCGCGGATACCCCAGACGCCAGGGGCGAGTTGCGTCTCGCAGTCCTCCACGTAGTACAGGTCCAGCGCGTGGCGGGCGCGGTTCACGCGGGGCAAGAGCACACGCTTGCGATCCCGCATCGCCGCCGCGATCAGGTCGGCGGTGCGCACCTCGCTGTCGAAACTCGCGTACAGCAGCACGGTTCGCGCCTGCTGGTACTCCCACGACTGCAGCACCCGGGCGGTGATGATCAGGCTGCGGTCGGCGATTCGCTCCGGTGACAGCGCCCTGCGCCTGGCCAGAATCGCCTGACGCAGCTCCTTCTTCCTGCGGTCTTCGGGGGACTTCATTCGCCCGGCCACCCCCGCAGAATCGCGTCGGTCATGCGCGCCACCTGGACCATCTCCGCCACGTCATGCACCCGGATGACATTCGCACCGTTGTGAATGGCCACGGCGCAGGTTGCCGCGGTGCCGAAGATGCGCTCCTCCACAGGTAGGTCCAGCACCTTCCCGATGGTGGACTTCCGGCTGGTGCCCATGAGCATCGGCCGACCGAGACCGGCGAACTCCCTGAGCCGCCGCAACATCTCCAGGTTGTGGTTCACCGTCTTTCCGAACCCGAAGCCCGGGTCGATGATGATCTGGCTCTCCGGGACTCCACCTGCGATGCAGTCCTCAATGCGCCCCGTGAGCCACGCGTTGATATCTCCCACCACGTCGTCATAGTGCGGCGCAACCTGCATGGTGCGAGGCTCGCCCTGCATGTGCATGATGACCACGGGGGCGCCGAACTGCGCGGCGACCTCAATCATCCCGTCAGCCCGCAGGCCGTTGATGTCGTTGATCATGTGCGCCCCTGCGCAGAGGGCTTCCCGGGCGACTTCCGGCTTACTGGTGTCCACGGACAGGGGAACGTCCAGCGTTGCCCGGAGCGCGGTGACCACGGGCATTACGCGGTCCAATTCCTGCTGCATCGAAACTGGTTCGCTGCCGGGTCGTGTGGATTCGCCGCCGATGTCCAGGATGTCCGCGCCGTCGGCGACAAATCGCGCGGCCTGCTCCACCGCGGACATGCTATCGGCGCCCAGACCGTCGCCCGAGAAGGAGTCATCGGTGACGTTCAGGATGCCCATGACCAGCGTGCGCCGGTCGAAACACAGTTCGCCGCCACCGGGAAGCGCTACCGGCGGAGGACAGGGAATCGCGGCCTGTTCCATGGCTTGCTGACCCTCCGGTCAGGGGGAATTCGCTTGGAAGTGGCGGATGGCGCCGAGAGGCGGCACTCTGAAGCCTACCGCGTCAGGCCCACGTACGCGCCGTCCACGCGCATCCTCGCGGGGAAGTCGGCCACGAGTTCCTCGCCCCGGTACACCCGGACCGCGCCGCCGCTTAGCCGGCTGATCTCGATGAATGTGTCCGGCTCTTCATCCGTGCCGGAGTTCTCAATGGCCATGATCACTTCCGGGTTCCCGTTGATGTGGAAGGCGTACACGGCCCCTGCGAACACCCCGTTGTACTTGGAGGTCTCGGGGGTGTAGTAGATCATCCGGCGCGGGCCTTCGAGGTCCACGACAGTCTCGGTCGGCTCCTGGCCTTCGGCTCTCTCGGTGACGATCAGGCACGCTTTGAACTCCTTTGCCACTGCGTCGAAGTCCTTCAGCCAGTCCTTCGCGGCATCCGCCTTCTGGTTGCGCAGCATCGCGGGGATCACGACGGCGGCGGCAAGCACGGCGACAACCACGGCAGCGACAGCGATGTTTCGAGTCATTTTCGAGCTCCTTTCAGGCGTGTGCGGGGCACACACGAACTTGTCTCCCCTGTGGTGGGCAAACAACTCTGGGTGCACGCGGTTCCGCGCACATCAGGGGCGTACCGTAGCCGGCTCCCCGGTCTTCGCTGATGTCCGAGCGGCATCCAGTACCTTGAGCACCCGGGCCATGTCGGCGACGGACGCGCGGGCCGGTTCCCCGGCCTCGAAGCATCGCAGCGTGTCGGCGACGTAGGCCTCGTACACAGTGTCCGAATCCGGGCCCTCGAAGACGGACTCGGACCCATCCCGAAAGAGAATCGCGCCTTGCCCCATCTTCGTGCCGCCGCAATGCAGCCGGTCGGTGGTGAGCGAGAAGAACCGCTCGTAGCTGGAGGGCATGGTGTAGCTCACCTCGCCCAATCCGATGGCGCCCGAAGCCCCGGTGAGCCTGATGGTGGCGATGTCCTCGATTTCCAGCCCGTAGATGCCATGGCTTGTCCAGCAACTGACCTCGGTCACGCGCGGGTCGACGAGGTACAGGAACAGGTCGACCACATGGGGCCCGAAGTTCCACAGGGGGCCGCCCCCGGCGATCTCCGGATCCAGCATCCAGTCCACGCCCCAGTCCTTGTAGCGCAAGGGCGATCCGGCGAACAGGCTGTGGTAGTAGTGTACCGGCTTGCCCAGTTCACCCGCATTCAGGGCCTCGCGCAGGGCCTCCACCAGCCCGTAATAGCGGCTGACCAGGGCCACCGAAGTCCAGACATTGTTCGTGGCTGCTTTCACTGCGAGCGCATCGACTTTCGGCCAGTGTGTGCCCATGGGCTTTTCCATGTGGAAGGGCTGACCGCGCTCGATCAGGTCGTCGGCAAGTTCCGTCATCTGGGCGTGGGGAGCGTGGGCGAAGACGAGGTCAGGCGCCTCCGCTTCCAGAAGCGCCTGATGGTCGGTGTAACGGGGGCATTCCAGAGCCGGACACACCCGCTGCAGGGCTTCGGCATCCGGGTCATGGATCGCGATGATCTCAGCTCCGGCTTTCTGAAGCGCCGGAACGTAGTACAGGTCAACGTGCCAGTGGGTTGCCCCGAGAATGGCGATTCGCATGGCTCAACACCTCATTGCGTGCGCCGGGGCAAGATGTATCAGTCCCCCGGCCCGGTCGGTTCCTCCGGGCTCTCCGGCGCGTCGTTCGGTGCGGAGCCTGCACTCTGCTGCCCGAGGCCGAGCAATGCCAGACCGCGGTCTGCGAGCATCTCGGCCTGGTCGTAGTCGCGTTCTGCCAGCAGTTCGCGTGACCGGCGGAACAGGTCGGCAAGCTCCGTCGCCAATTCCTTCTGCTCCGGGTCGGCTTTCACCTTCAGGTACGGCTCGGCAGCCTGCAGCAGTTTTTGGCGCACACGGTCCTCTATGGGCAGATCAACGGGTCGTTCGGGTTCGGACGGCTTGCCCGCTCCCGTGCCGGGCTGTCCCTCGCGCGGCGGGAAAACGAGCTTGAGGATGGCGTCCAGCAGCCCATCCTTCTCTTTCGCGAACTCCTCGGGCGACATTCCCCGGGCGCGCTCCAGGATCTTGGCCATATCCTCCCGGATCGCTTCCACACGCTCCTTGGCCTTCTCACGCATCTCCTCGGCTTGCCTGGCCATTTCCTGCGCCGACCGATCCGGCCTCTTGCCGCTCCGAATCGTCTCCAGTTGATCACCAACGGACTGCCGGCGCTTGCCCACGCGTTCCAGGGTCTCGATAGCCCCGCTCATGGCCTTGGAGAGCTCGGTCACGGTGGTGCTCTTCGCGATCTCGTAGGTGTTGCGCAGGGACGTCAGCGCACCCCGCAGTTCGTCGTCTTCCACCTTCATCAGGTTCAGGAGCATGTGGACGATGGGGTTCTGGAAGAGTTTGGGCTGCGCGGGCATTGCGGGCGCCTTCTTCAGGGCATCCATGGCCTTGCGGGTCATGTCCATGGCCCTGTCAAAGTTCCCGGCTCTTGCCGCAAGCTCGCCCTGACGCATGAACTGCAGTGCCGGGCGCACATCACGACCTTCCATCTGGGCCTTCTGGAGAGCCTCGCCACACTGGCGGGCCATGGTGAGAAACCGCTTCGGCGGCTGGGGAGGTCCCTGCGGGCGACGTCCGGGACGGGGCATTCTGCCGCCTTCGGGCCGCATTCCGGGCCCCGGCCCCATGACCTTTGCGGCCTGCTTCTTGAACTCTACGTCGAACTGCTTCAGCAGGTCCAGCACCTCGTCGGCGTCCTGCAGACGCGCGGCCTCGATGATCGACTTGCGCAGAGCACGCAGTTTCCTGACGTCCCCGCCACGCTCCTTGAGCTGCAAGCCCATCATGTTCGCCTGGGCCACCAGCTTGCCGATATCCGGGTTTTTCTGGAAGAACGCCATCGCCGCCGGAGGCAACTCGGCAAGGTCGCCCTGCGCACCGGGAGGGGCGCCACCAGGTCCTCCAGGACCTCCGGGACGCCCGGGTGCCCCTTGCGGATTGCCGGGCGCGTCC
>JAGPGE010000121.1 GCA_018056145.1 Armatimonadota bacterium | reverse complement strand
GGCGGCGACTATCCCCGGCATTTACAGTGCCCTGCAGCATCTGGAATACCCCCCGCATGTTGAGGCCATTGTGGCCGGCATCGCGATCCTGGCCGCCTCCTTTCTGCTGCTGTGGGCGTGCGACGCGGCGCAGGCCGATGTCTCCCAGGCGCTTGCGCTGGCGGCGGTGGCGCTCATCGCCGTCCTGCCGGAATACGCGGTGGACATGTATTTCACCTGGCAGGCGGGCAAGTTCCCCCAGAGCGACTACTCCCACTACGCAATCGCGAACATGACTGGCGCCAACCGGCTCCTGATCGGTGTAGCCTGGGCGCTGATCGCCATTATCTTTTACGTGCGCTCGCGCCGCGACGTGCGTATCGAGGCCGAGCGCCGGCTTGAGCTTTTCTTCCTGGGCGTCGCCACCATCTACGCCCTCACTATCCCGCTCAAGGGTTCACTGGCATGGTTCGACGGAGTCGTCTTCATCGGGCTCTACCTGGTCTATATGTGGCTTGCCGCCCGGCGACCGTGTACCGAATGTGAGGCGTGCGGTCCAGCGGAATACCTGGTCTCGCTGCCGATCAAGCGGCGGCGCGCCACGACGGTCGTCCTGTTCCTGTTCGCCGCCACCGCGATTGTCCTCAACGCCGAGCGCTTCTGCGAGGGACTCGTGGGAACGGGCGAGATGTTCGGCATCAACAAGTTCCTGCTGGTTCAGTGGCTGGCGCCCATCGCGTCCGAGGCGCCCGAATTCGTGGTCGCGCTCATGTTCGCCTGGCGGGGCAATGCGGGCCTGGCGCTGGGCAGCCTCTTGTCGGCGAAGCTCAACCAGTGGACGCTGCTTGTGGGGATGATCCCCGGCGTTTTCGCCTTGTCATCTGGCAGCCTGATGCCGCCGATGCCCATGGACAACATCCAGATGCAGGAGATCCTCTTGACCGCCGCCCAGAGCCTGCTGGCCGTTCTGATGCTTGCGAACCTGCGCCTGTCCCTGGGTGAAGCCATCTTCCTGATGGCCCTGTTCTTCGGCCAACTGCTTTCTCCGACCCTCGTGGAGAGGCTGCCCGGGGGAACCTTCATGGGTCTGCCCGGCCACGAGATGCACCAGGTCTTCTCGATGATGTACGTGGCGGCTGCGCTGGCGCTGTTCGTAGACCGCCCGTACAGGCTTGGCTCGCTGACCCAAGTGCTCCGGCGCGACTGGTGCGAAATCGCGCAGGCGGAACGGCGGATGGACATGCCCCAGTAGTGTCGCCTCACTCGACCACGGTACTTCGGGTTGCGGCAAGGCAGAAGAGAGGACTCTGCGCCCCGGCGAGGAAAGAGATGTTCCTCGTGCTACCAGGTCGGACGAGGTGACACGTCCATGAAATGGATCACACTCGCACTCGCGGCAATCACCGGACAGGCATTCGCCCAGCCCTTCACTGTTCTTGACGGCGATACTCAGGCAGTCATCGTATACCAGCGCGACGCCACTGGCGAAGCGGAGAAGGCCTGGAGGGACTTGGCTGCGTACCTGAAGCGAGCTACCGGACGGGAGTTCCAGGCCGTCTCGGAGCGGGGGATTGTCGAAGACTGCATCCCCAAGATCCACGTGGGCGAGACGGGAACGCTGCCCTTCGAGGATCGCCGGGCCTTGCGTGACCTGGACCGGGATGCCTACCTGGTGCATGTGACGCCTACGGACGTCTACCTCGCCGGTCCGCGACCATGGTCCACCTACTGGGCGGTCTGCCAGTTCCTCGAAGATGCTGTGGGTGTCCGCTGGCTCATCCCCGGCCCGCTGGGCGAGGACGTGCCCACCCACGACTCCCTGACCGTTCCGACCGGGCGCCAGGTGTATGAGCCGGTAATCGCCTCACGCCTCTGGAGCGGCGCGCACTATGCCGGCGACTGGAACCTCCGGCAGCGAATCCACGGCCGCTACCGCTTCCACCACAACCTGTTGCATGTGTTCGACGCGGAGCGCGACTACGACGCGCACCCGGAATGGTTTCCCCTGCGCAACGGGGAGCGCTACCGGCCAGGTCCGGACGACCACAGCTGGCAGCCCTGTTTTGCGTCCGAGAGCAGTGTGAAACATGCGGCTGAGATGGCCCGGCAGGCTTTCGAGGCAGACCCGGATCTTGAGTCTTTCTCCTACGGCTGCAACGATGGGCAAGGCTGGTGCGAATGTGAGGGTTGCCGGGCCATGGACCGGCCTGCACCGCGCTGGGAGGGCTTCGAGGGCACCTATTCGTACCGCTACTACGCCTGGCTCAACAAGGTGGCGGCAGAACTCGAGAAGACCCACCCGGACAAGCTCCTGGGCTGCCTGGCGTACTCCACTTACATTATCCCGCCCGAGCGTATCGGCCTTCACCGCAACATCATTCCGTATCTCACCAGCAATCGCGCCGATTACCGTGATCCGGCTTTCCGCAAGAAAGACCAGGCCCTGCTGGAATGGTGGGGCCGCGTGGCCAACCAGATGGGCATCTACGACTACGCCTACGGTATGGGATTCGCCATTCCCCGCATTTACAGCCACCTGTTTCAGGGCGCCATCCGCCACGCCGTAAGCAACGGTGTGAAGGGTTTCTACGCGGAGGTGTACCCCAACTGGGGCCTGGACGGACCGAAACTGTACCTCATGGCGCGGGTGCTCTGGGACCCGGAGGCGGACATCGACGCCCTCGAGAACGACTGGAATGAGCGGATGTTCCGAGAAGCCGCGGAGCCAATGAAACGGTACTTCGCACGCTGTGAGCGTGCCTGGAACGAGCAGAAAACCGGTCGGGGGCACTGGGCTTACCGGCTTGCCGCGGACCCGAAGCAGTTTGAGGTATTCCCGCCGGCTGTCATGGACGAGTGCACGCGGTATCTGGATCAGGCGGCGAAACTGGCCCAGTCCGACCTGGTGAGGGAGCGGGTCCGGTTCTTCCGCAAGACCTGGGACGTCACGCTTCTCCTGGGAGGCGGATACTGGGCGGCGCGGGAGGTTCAGGAACTCATCGACCGCGGGGCCCCGGTGGAGAAAGTGGCTGCCGCCGTGCGCAAGATGGCTGAGAAGGTGGCCACGACGGACGTTGACGCCTACATGAAGGAAAGGGTGGGAGACGACCCGATCGCCTTCCACCCGCCACAACAGGGGTGGATCGCCCCGTTGAAGGCCGGAGCCACCACGAACGCCAAGCGCTGGAGTGCTGCGAACATCGCCGAGGGCGTTGTCCGCGAGGCCCAGCGCGCCGGTGTGAGCGATGCGGGGGAGATCCGGCGGCAGATCAGCGTGCGGGTGGATGAGGTCTTCGGCTCGGGCGGCTCGGACAACTATCAGGCCACAGTGGCCGATATCCGCGCCATGGCCCTCAAAGTGGTGCGTGCCCGGCGAATCGAGACCCCGCCTGCGATTGACGGCGACGTCGGCGACCCGGTCTGGCAGGATGGCGACGTGCTCACTGGTTTCGCGAAATGGGGCGAGACCGCTCCCTCTAGATACGAGACGAAAGCGCGCCTCCTGCACGATGGCGCCAATCTCTATCTAGCCCTGGACTGCGCTCAGGATACTTCAGCCATGGTCACGGATGCCGCTCCACGTGACGGCCGGACCTGGCGCGACGACTCCGTGGAAGTGTTCATCAATCCCGGTATGAGTGAGTTCCCTTATGTCCAGTTCATCGTGAACGCCGCTGGCGCGTTCTTCGACCAGTGGGGGCTGAGTGCCCATCAGTCCTACCAGGAGCGGCTGTCCGCCAACTTCGACTGCAGTTGGGCGACGAAGATCAGCCCTGACCGGTGGACCGCCGAACTGCGCCTGCCGTTGGCGCAGTTCGGCTGCAAGCCTGCTGACCATCCAATGCTCCGGCTGGACCTGGTGCGCAATGTCCAGGGCAAGGATGCCGAGATCTCCGCGTGGTTCCCCAGCGTGGGTGCGCACGCCGACCCGCTGAGCCGGGGATGGCTGGTGTTCGAGTAGTCGGTGGGTAGCACTGCTTCTCGAAGTCGAAGCAGTGCTCTCGACGCAGTGCGGTCCGCAAATCGGGTACAGGCACCGGGGCCGGCTTAGGCTCGAACTCGGATCCCAGGCCCCTTTCTTGCGCCAGAGCACAACCCGCCGGGCGCCAGACAGACAATGTCCCCGCGCTTGACAGGTTTGCCTCGCGGTGGCTAATATCAGTGTGTGGTTGGAATGCGGGGAGCATCCGTCGTGAGGGAGTTAGCGAGCCCCGGGGCAAAGACTGCCGGGGCTCGTGTTGATTCTGATGTTCGAAGACGAACTGCTGCAGAAGGTGGAGAAACCGGCCAGGTACACCGGAGCGGAGCATAACGTGGTCATCAAAGACCCCTCCGCGGTGGACCTGCGTCTGGCCCTGTGCTACCCGGACCTATATGAGGTCGGTATGTGCCACGTCGGCCTGCAGATCCTCCAACACATCGCGAACCTGCGCGATGACACCTTCTGCGAGCGCGTCTTCTACCCCCAGCAGGACGCCGTGGACCTGCTCCGGAGCGAGGGCATTGCCCTTGGCACGCTTGAGACTGGCGACCCGCTGTCCTGCTTTGACGTCCTCGGCGTCACTCTGCAGCACGAACTGACCTACACGACGGTTCTGAGCGTCCTGGAACTGGGCGGAATCCCGCTCCTCGCCGCTGAGCGCGGCGACGACCACCCTCTCGTGCTGGGCGGGGGGCCTTGCGTCTGCAATCCGGAGCCGGTGGCTCCGTTCTTCGACGCTTTTGTGATTGGCGATGGGGAGGAAGCCCTCCGGGAGGTGCTGGACGCTGTCAAGTCTTCCCGGAAAGGGGGACGCGAAGCGATCCTGGATGCAGTCGCGGCGGTTGATGGAGTGTACGTTCCGGCACGGCACGACCCGGCGACCTGCGAGATCCGCAAGCGCGTGGTCCAAAACCTGGATGCAGCCGAGTACCCCACCCGCCCGCTGGTGCCCTGGATCGAAGTGATCCACGACCGGGGACAGGTAGAGGTCGCCCGCGGTTGCACCCACGGTTGCCGATTCTGCCAGGCGGGGTTCACTTACCGGCCGGTGCGAGAACGGGCGCCGGGCACTCTTCTGAAGCAGGCGCGCGAGATCATCGCCTCCACCGGCTACGATGAGCTGTCCCTTGTGTCGCTCAACTGCCCCGACTATACCGGCATTCACCCCTTGATCGACGATCTGCTGGCTGACTTGTCCCCGCAAGGGGTCTCTATAGGCCTGCCTTCCCTGCGCATCGACACCTTCAGTGTGGAGCTGGCTCGCAAGGTCCAGGCCGTGCGCAAGTCGGGGTTCACCTTCGCGCCCGAAGCCGGATCTCAGCGTTTGCGCGATGTGATCAACAAGGGCGTCACGGAACAGGACCTGCTGGATACGGTGGCGGCGGCCTTCGAAGCGGGCTGGAACACAATCAAGCTGTACTTCATGATCGGCCTGCCCACGGAGACGGACGAGGATGTGCTGGCCATCGCGGGGCTTGTGCGCGAGGTGGCGAAGATCGGCCGACAGACCATGGGCAAGCGCGCGGGACGCATGAAGATCAATGTGTCCGTCTCAAATCTCGTGCCCAAACCCCACACGCCCCTACAGTGGGACGGCCAGATCAGCGTTGAGGAGATGCGCCGGCGGCAGGGATTGCTGGAGGCGGCGATCCGGGACCACCAGGTGCGCCTGGCGTGCCACGACGCCCGCATGAGTTGCTTGGAAGCCGCCCTCGCGCGTGGTGACCGCGACACCTCCGCGGCGATTCTGGAAGCCTACCGGGGTGGCGCCGTGCTCGACGCCTGGAGCGATCGATTCGACTTCTCGATCTGGATGCGGTCATTCGAGGCTTGCGGGATGGATCTGCAGGAGCGGGCGATGCGGCAGTTCGCCCCGGATGAGCGGCTGCCGTGGGACCACATTGCCGCAGGCGCGGACAAGGGATTCCTCCTGTGTGAGCGCGAACGGGGTCTTGGGGGCGAGTTGACGCCCGACTGCCGCCAGGCCGGCTGCCACGGATGCGGCGTGAACGAGTGGGCCGACTGCCCGCTGGTCTGCGGGGTGCGGAGCGGTGAGTGACTCCACCCGAACCTGCGCGGTTGTCCGGTTCGCGAAACGCGGGCCGGCGCGGCTGGTCGGCCACCTTGACCTTGCCCGCGCATTCGACCGGGCCGTGCGGCGTGCAGGGGTCCCGGTGACGTATACGCAGGGGTTCAACCGCCATGCGCGCATCGCCTTCGGTCCCTCGCTTGCGCTGGGGATGGAGGGCCTCGCGGAACTGTGCGTGATGGAGCTCGACGAGCCGGCGGACGCGGAGGCGCTGAAACTGCGTCTGGGGGAGCAGATGCCGCCGGGGCTGGAGATCGTGGATGTACAGGTTCAGGGCCGTGGGCGCCGCTCACCCCTTGCTGACCTGAGCCGGGCGGGGTACCGGGTCGAGTTGGCATTGCAGGGCGTGGACGTCGAGGACCTGCGCCGGGCAATCCGGGACGTGCTCGAAGCGGGAAGCCTGGAGATCGTGCGGCGAACCAAGAGCGGGGAGAAGGCCGTGGACATCCGTCCCGGCATTCTCGGCATCGAGCTCTTGCCGGGCGACCCGCTGGTGCTCAACATGGAACTGGCGGTGGGAGACGGGGCGATCACCAAGCCCCAGGAGTTGTGCGAGGCCCTGAACCGGGCTCTCGGGAGGACGGACGCAGTGGCTTTTCGTAGGCCAACCCGGACCACCCTGTGCTAACGGGCGCCGGGGGCTGCGCATGCAAGAGAGACTTGGACCTGTCGGGAGCGGGCATAGGGCGCCGGGGATGCCACGAGGGCATCCGGTGGCGTGTCATCCGCCCGCATCAGCCCCGGTCCAGAAAGAAGCAGGTCATCGCAGCAATGGGAACAGACATCGTCGTCAATGTACACGGGCGCGAGACGCGTGTCGCGATCGTCGAGGATAAGAAGCTGGTCGAGGTGATGTACGAGCGCGAGGACAGCCTCGTGGGCAACATCTACATGGGGGTGGTGGAGAACGTCGTCCCAGCGCTGGATGCGGCCTTCGTGAACTGCGGCGTTGAAAGAAACGTTTTCATCCACGTCTCTGACGCGATGGAGGAGGAACCCTCCAGGCAGCAGATGCGCCACAAGATGAACGGGTTCCCGCCGATCCGCGAGGTCCTCAAAGAAGGGGACAAAATCCTCGTCCAGGTGACAAAGGGCCCGGTGGAACTCAAAGGCGCCCGCGCAACGCGGCGCATCGCCCTTCCTGGCCGGTATCTCGTACTCACCCACGACGGCCGGGGCAAAGTGGGCGTTTCGAAGAAGATCACCGACGACAAGGAACGCGCGAGGCTCCGGGACATCGCCCAGTCCCTCAAGCCCGAAGAGTTTGGCATGATCGTCCGCACCCGGGCTGAGGGCGCCCAGCGCAAGGATTTCGAGGACGACGTAAAGTTCCTCACCAAGCTCTGGCGCTCGATACAGGGGAAGGCCCGCCAGGTGAAGGCCCCGGCGCTGGTGCATGAGGACCTCACGCTGGTGTTCGAAGTCGTGCGCGATGTGATGAACGAAGATACCGAGCACTTCTACGTGGACGATAAGGTTACGTACGACAAGGTGCTCAACCTGCTGGACAACGTCGCCCCGGAGTTGCGCAATCGAGTACAGCTGTACAAGGGCCCGGAGCCGATCTTCGCCCACTTCGACCTGGAGAAAGCGATCACACGGGCGCTCCTGCCAAAGGTCTGGCTGCCCCACGGCGGCCACATCAATATCGAGCAGACTGAGGCCCTAACAACCATCGACGTGAACAGCGGCAAGTTCACCGGCGCCAAGACTCTCGAGGACACGGTTCTGCGCACCAACATTGAGGCCGCCGAGGAGATCGCGAGCCAGCTGCGCCTGCGGGACATTGGCGGCATCATCGTCATCGACTTCATCGATATGGACAAGCAGAAGCACCGCGAAAAGGTGATGACCGCCCTGCGCGGGGCTTTCAAAGACGACCGCATGCGCACACGGATCATGCACATCACGCCCCTCGGGTTGGTGGAAATGACCCGCAAGCGCACCAGCATGAGCTTGCAGCAGAAGCTCACCACCGCCTGCCCATGCTGCCAGGGCCACGGCTTCATCCTCAGCGCCGAGACCATGGCCGGCCGGATTTCCGAGGAACTGCGCCTGCGGGCCGCACAGGAGGATGCCGAGGCGTTCGCGATCATCTCCGACCCCCGCGTATGCCTCACGCTCATCGGCCCACAGGGTGAGGACGCAGACAGGCTGGAGGAGGAGCTCGGAAAGCAGCTGTACTTCCGCGCTGACGAGGGCATACACCCCGAACGGTATGATATTCAAGCGGGCACGAAGAAGGAGATCGAAAAGCAGTTCCCGACCTTCCGCAAGGGCCGCAAGCTGACGATCACCCCCGATGTCGTCCTGCCCATCCCCGGGGAAGCTCTTATTGCGGTGATCGAGGGCATCGTGGTGGAAATGCCGGAGGTCTCGCCCAAGACAGAAGGCGAGGTCAAGGCGCGAGTGACTGGGGGGAACCGGTCTTACGCCAGGGCAACGCCCCTCGGGAAGTAGGGCGTCGGCGAAGGACAATGGCGCGATGGCGTTGAACAAGGGGCGCGGAACGAGCGACGATCAGGTCGCCGACTCGCGCCCTTCTTTTCACGCCCCGGACTTTGCGACCGGGTGACATTGGAGCGACCGATGGTTGAGCAGATCAGTGTGGATGTTCTGGTGATCGGCGGCGGGCTGGCGGGCCTGCGCGCGGCGGTGGAAGCGGCGACGCTGGGCCGCAGAGTGCTTCTCGTCTCAAAGACGGAGCCGGGGACGGACAACTGCTCCGCGGCTGCCGGAGGCCATCTGTCCGGCGCTGTGGGCGGGCGTGACGAAGCCGGCTATCTGGGGGCATTGCAGGAATACGATGGTGGCCGAGCTGATTCCTGTCTGCAGCGCATCCTCGCGTATGACAGCGGGGCGGCCCTGACCGAACTGCTGCAGCGCTTCGAGATCGAAGCGAACGTGAAGCACGGGACCCTCACCATGGCCGGGCCCGCGCGCTGGTGGGGCAGGCCCATGACACAGAAGCTTGCCGCTTTCGCGCGGAATCAAGGCGTTGAGATGCGCTGGCCGATCTGCGTGTCGCGACTTTTGATGCACGAGGACGCCTGCGTAGGGGCGATTGGTCTCGACCTGGAGAGCGGAGCCACCGTGGGCATTTCAGCGAAGGCGACCGTCCTGTGTGGTGGAGGCCACTCGGCCATCTACCCACGCCATGACAATCCCGGCGCCCCCATGGGCGACTGCGTCCTGTTGGCCCTGCATGCCGGCGCGCGGGTGCGGGACATGGGCTTCTGCAAGTTCCACACTGTAGGGCTCGCGGAAGGCCCGGAACCCCAGGACATCCTGGCATCTGGTCTCGCGCTGGCAAAGGCGCGGTTCACGCTGGAAGACGGGACTCCGATCGAGCGCCGGGAACTGGCGGGGATCTGGGAAGGCCGGGCGTCTGGCCTTGAGCGGGATGACGCGCGTTTCGATGCCCTCGCGGACATGACACATCTGGACTGGGACGGGGACCCGGACCTCGCGGCCATCCTGGAGGCCGTGCCCGGGGCCGCGCCTGCGCGTGAACGCCCGGTGAGGGTCTCGCCGCTGGCCCACTACACCCCCGGCGGGATTGGCGTTGATGCCCACGGATGGACAGGGGTGACCGGCCTGTACGCCGCAGGTGAGTGCACCGGCGGGGTTTTCGGTGCGGATCGTCCGGGGGGCGCCGCGCTGACCGACTGCGTGGTTTTCGGGCGGCGCGCCGGGAATGAAGCCGCCCGGGTCTGCCGTGATCTTACCGCCCCGGTGTGGCCCGACGTTGATCCCATCGATCTGGACGGCTCTGATAATCCCGGACCGCTACGTGATGAGGCTCGCTGGCTCATGTGGAACTACTCTGGATTTGCCGATACGCCCGATGGGCTGATACTGTGCGCACGCAGGCTGAGCGAGATCGCCGAAATCGCGCGCGAGATGAGGCCGGCGGGGATCGACGGTTGGCAGGCTCTGCACGCGCTGCACTGCGTAAGCATGGTGGGGAACCTTGTCGCGCGCTCCCGGTGTGGATAGCCGGGTAGTGTGGAAGAAGCCCCGTTGATGCTGGTTCGGACACATTGCGGAACTTTTGCGTAATACAGAAGGAGTGACGCCGCCGTCGGCGAATCAGTCTAAAGCCGCGAATCCTCGGACGCAGCGGGAGCGAACCGGGAGGCATCCGTACCATGGCGATGGACGACGTATCCCCCCAGCGCAAAGTCGCGATGTTCAAGTTCCACCAGGCCGAACAGGAAATGTCGCGCGGGCACGTGGACCGTGGGCTGCAACTGGCGCGAGAGGCGATCAGGGAGGACCCGACGTACTTGGACGCACATCTGTGGCTTGCCCAGCGGTTCGTAGCGATGGACGAGCCACGGAAAGCCTCGCATGAGTTGGAGACCGTGCTCCATGCAGATCCGAAGAACGAGGTTGCATGGCAGCTCATGGAGCAGGTCGACCCGGCGTCGGCGAACCGGTTGCGACGGCTCCAGTCCATCGCTCCGGACCCATTCGTTGTTCAGAACAGAGCGCCCCTCACTGAAGACGTGGCGGAGATCGAGGACTACGTAGATGACGACGAGCCCGTTGATTTCGGTGGTGACGGCGGCGACCCGTTCCTGGCGGGAGATGTGGATGAGAGCGTGATCGGCACCTGGGGAGATGACGAGGAAGAAGAGGGCGATTACGAAGAGGAAGGGGAGGGTGATGAAGTGGCAGAGTCAACGGGCGCGGGCGCCAACAGCGCCCCCCATTTCTGGGAGTATGAGCAGGACCGCCAGTTCCTCGCAAAATGGGAAGCTGAGCCGGTTATCGCCGAAGCAGTGGTGAAAATCCAGGAACTGTGGAAGGA
>JAGPGE010000120.1 GCA_018056145.1 Armatimonadota bacterium | reverse complement strand
GGTTGCCATGTGATTACGCGGTCGCCGCCCTGGTGTTCTTCGTGACGTCGTCGATGCTGGCCGCCATACGGAAGGCCTCTTCAGGCAACTTGTCGTGTTCGCCGTGCAGAATCTCCTCGAAGCCCCGCAGCGTCTCCTCCACTGGCACGAACGCGCCGGGGATTCCCGTGAAGACTTCTGCCACAAACATGGGCTGCGTCAGGAACTGCTGGATTCGACGGGCCCGGGCAACGGTGAGCTTGTCGTCGTCGGAAAGCTCGTCAATGCCCAGGATCGCGATGATGTCCCGCAGGTCCTTGTAGCGCTGCAGGATCTGCTGCACGCCGCGCGCTACGGTGTAGTGGCGCTCCCCGACAACACGCGGGTCCAGCAGGCGCGAGGTCGAGTCCAGCGGATCCACCGCCGGATAGATGGCCTGCGCGAACAGTTCGCGGGACAGCGAGACATTGGCATCGAGATGGCTGAATGTCGTGGCCGGAGCCGGGTCGGTGTAGTCGTCCGCCGGGACGTAGATAGCCTGCACGGAAGTGATCGACCCGCGGTGCGTCGAGGTGATCCGCTCCTGCAGGGCGCCCATCTCGGTGGACAGGGTGGGCTGGTAACCCACCGCCGAGGGCATGCGGCCCAGGAGTGCGGAGACTTCGGAGCCAGCCTGGGTGAAGCGGAAGATGTTGTCGACGAAGAGGAGCACGTCCTGCCCCAGTTCGTCGCGGAAGTACTCGCACATGGTCAGCGCCGACAGGGCGATGCGCAGGCGGGCGCCCGGCGGCTCGTTCATCTGGCCGAACACCAGGGTGGTCTGTCCGAGAACCCCGGCCTCTTCCATCTCAAGCCAGGTGCTGTTCCCCTCGCGGGTGCGCTCGCCGACGCCCGCGAAAACCGACACGCCCTCGTGGTTGGTGGCCACGTTATGGATCAGTTCCATGATGAGAACGGTCTTGCCCACGCCCGCGCCGCCGAACAGACCGATTTTCCCACCGCGGGGAAAGGGGCACAGGAGGTCGATGACCTTGACGCCGGTCTCGAACTGCTCCTCGGCGACACTCTGTTCCTCGAACGACGGCGGATCGCGGTGAATGGGCATGCGCTGGGCGCTTTCCACGGGGCCGCGGCCGTCAATGGGCCGGCCCAGCAGGTCGAACATGCGCCCGAGGGTCTCCTTGCCCACGGGAACGGTGATCGGGCCGCCGGTGTCTTCGACGGGCATTCCTCGCACCAGGCCGTCGGTGTTGTCCATGGCCACGCAGCGCACAATGTCGTCACCCAGGTGCTGCGCGACCTCGACGATCAGGTCGATCTCACGCGCGTCGTCCTTGATGCGCAGCGCCTGCAAGAGCGCAGGGAGCGCATCCGCTGGAAACCGGACATCGACGACCGGACCTCGTACCTGAACAACCTTGCCCTGAGCCATGTTCTCATCCCAACCGTTGGTGGTCTTCAGTCTCGTTTGCCCGGCGCGATGTCGGCGGCGCTCTCTACCCCGAGGTCAGCGCTTCGGCGCCGCTGATGACCTCGAGGATCTCCGTGGTGATCTGCGTCTGCCGGGCCCTGTTCAAAGCGCGTGACAGGTCGGTGATCAGTTCCTGCGCATTGTCGGTGGCCGCGGTCATGGCCGTCATGCGCGATGCTTCCTCGGATGCCGCCGACTCCAGCATCATCCGGTACAACGCCGCGTCGATGCTTCGCGGCAGCAGCGTCGCCAGCAATTCCTCAGCGGGTGGCTCGTAGATGTAGCGCGCAACGTCACCGTTCCCGTGTTCAGCCGCCGGCGGTTCGATGGGAAGCAGCAGGCGCACCGCTGGGATCTGGTTGATCGCCGAAAGGAACTGGGTGTAGATCACGTAGACCGAGTTGATCTGGCCTGCGAGGAAGGCGTCCTGCAGCGAGCGAGACAGATCCATCGCCACGCCGAACCGCTGAGTATCGTCAGGCGAGTCGCAGATGGTGTGGGGCCGGCAGGCGATGCGGGTCAGGAACTGTCCGGCTTTCGGGCCCACCGTCCAGAGCTTCATCGGCTCGTCAAGTTCCCTGATGAACTCTTGTACCCGGCGGTGGAGCGACACGTTGTAACTCCCACACAGTCCGCGACTGCCCCCGATGACCAGCACACCCACAGTGTCCGCGTCATTGTGCTGCAGGAGCGGGTGGGTAATCTCGCCGGCCTGCCCGGCCACGTGCTGCATGATGCCGTCCAGGGCATCCCAGTACGCGCGGCCGTTCTCCACCTGCCCCTGAACCCGGCGCAGCTTGGCGGCCGCCACCATCTTCATGGTGCGGGTGATCTTGGCGATCCCCTGGACCGTCCTGATTTTCCGTCGTATCGCGCGCAGATTCTGGGGCATGGGTCAATCCAATGGCCGCCGAAGCGGTGACGGTGTTCAGGCCAGACGACAGATGGCGCCCGTGGACGTGTCCTCGGGCTCCTCACGGATGATGAAATGATCCTTTGCCTCGCCAATCGCCTTGGCCAGGAGTTCGGCCATCTCGTCGCTCAGCGCCCCCGTCTCGTTCATGGAATGGGTGATCTGCGGGTAGTTCTCGTGTACGAACTGGATCATCCGCGGCTCGAATTCCCGGATCAGGTCCCGCGGCACGTCCCGATAGTGCCCCTGCGCTCCCGCGAAAATCGCGATGGTCTGGTCCACCACGGACATGGGCGCGTACTGATTCTGCTTGAGGATCTCCACCATACGGTCGCCGCGGTCCAGAATGGCCCGGGTCTCCTCATCGAGGTCCGACGCGAACTGCGCGAAGGCCTCATACTCGCGGTACGACGCGAGGTCCAGCTTTAGGCGTCCCGCGACCGACTTCATCATCTTTGTCTGCGCTGCCGAACCGACGCGCGAGACGGATCGGCCAACGTCGATTGCCGGTCGGATGCCCTGGTGGAACAGGTCGGTCTCCAGGTAGATCTGCCCGTCGGTGATGGAGATCACGTTAGTCGGGATATACGCCGAGAAGTCGCCCTCCTGGGTCTCAACAATGGGCAGGGCGGTGAGAGAGCCGCCGCCCATCTCGTCGTTGAGTTTGCAGGCGCGCTCGAGCAGCCGGGAGTGCAGGTTGAAGATGTCTCCCGGGAACGCCTCACGGCCCGGCGGGCGGCGCAGGAGCAGGGAGACTTCACGGTACGCCACTGCCTGCTTGGACAGGTCATCATAGACGACCAGCGCATGCCCCCCGTTGTCCCGCACGTACTCGCCGATGGCGCAGCCGGCATACGGGGCGATGTACTGCAGTGCTGCAGGGTCGCTGGCCGTGGCGGTCACGATGCAGGTGTAGTCCATCGCGCCTTCGCGGCGCAGCACTTCGGCCACGCGGGCAACCGTGGACTGCTTCTGGCCAATTGCGACGTACACGCACTTCACGTCGGTGTCGCGCTGATTGATAATTGCGTCCAGCGCAATGGCGGTCTTCCCAGTCTGGCGGTCGCCGATGATCAGCTCGCGCTGGCCCCGGCCGATGGGTGTCATGGAATCGATGGCCTTGATACCCGTCTGGAGGGGCTCGAAGACGGGCTGGCGCTCAACCACGCCGGGTGCCTTGACGTCGATGCGGGCGGTGAGGTCCGAGGCGATGGGGCCGAGGTCATCCAGGGGATCGCCCAGAGGGTTCACCACGCGCCCGAAGAGGGCCTCGCCCACTCTTGTCTCGGCGATGCGGCCCGTAGCCTGCACGCGGTCGCCTTCCTCGATGCCCACGTCAGGGCCCAGGAGGATGCAGCCGACATTGTCCTCCTCAAGGTTCAGGGCGATGCCCATCACCCCGCCGGGGAACTCAACCAGTTCGGAGACCATGACGTCATCCAGCCCGTACACGCGGGCGATGCCGTCCCCGACCTGCAGGACGATGCCCACCCGCTCCATGCGGAGGCGGGACTGGTAGCGTTCGATCTCCTCGCGGAGTACCGCTGAGACTTCCTCTGCGCGCAGAGGCAACTGAAATCACCTCGGGACGATGCGGCGAATGCGGTCGGTCAGTCACTGGGGGCGAGTGCCGGTCCTGCCGCCACTTGCTCGGCCAGTCGGGTCAGGTGCCCCTCGAGGGAGCCGTCGATCAGGCGGCCGGCCAAACGGATCCGTGCGCCACCAATCACTTCAGGAACGAGGTGGTACTCGGCGACCACCGGGGCGCGAACAAGCCGGGCCAGGGCAAGTTCGAGCCGCTCTTTCTGGGCGCTGTCAGGCTCCCAAGCCACTTCGACATGGGCCCGGACAACGCCCCGAGCAGCGTCAGCGAGAGCGGCGAAGGCGTCCGCTGCGCCCTTAAGCACGTCCGCGCGCTTCTTCTCGAGGAGCACCGAGATGAGGCCCCGCACGATCTCGCTGGGCGATTCCCCCGCGATGCGCAGGAGAATACCGGCTTTCTCTTCCGGCGTGACCTCGGGGTGGGCAAGCACGCCCTGCAATCTCGGGTCGCTTTCGATCGCCCACTGCAGGCGGCCAAGCTCTTCTCCAACTCGCTCCACCTGTGCGCTCTTGACCGAGAGGTCGTAGACCGCCGCGATGTAGCGTCGGATCAGGGTATGGTCAATCATCAGCCGTCACGCCGCTCCGCGGCAAGGCGCTCCACATCGGCGATGAACTCGTCGATGAGGGCGCGGTGCCGCTGCTCGTTGAGGGCTTGGCGGAGCACGGACCGGCACATCCGGACCGAGGTCTCGCTGATCTCGTCGCGCAACGCTGTAGCGGCCTGCTCGCGGTCACGGTCGATCGCGGCCCGAGCGGTGCGCTCCGCGTCCCGAGACTGCTCACGGGCCAGGCGCACCATTTCTTCAGCCTTGCTCTGGGCCTCGCGCGCCAGTTCCGCGGCGCTTTCCTCGGCCTGCCGAACCAGCCCCTCGCGCCGCGAACGCACGTCCTCCAGTTCGCGGGCGGCGGCCTCGCGGCTCTCCTCGGCAGCATCAAGATCGCTGGCGATCTTGCGCTTGCGCTGCTCGATGAAAGCCCCGACGGGCTGGAACATGAGTCGGCGCATGAGCCACAGCAGGATGACGAAGCCGGTGATGTTGACCACCAGCACGCCCGGCTCTATGCCCAGGTCATGCAGTATGGATGCCATGGTTTAGACACCAGCCATCAGGACATCGGGATGGCCCGGCGGACGCCCGGGCCGAACCGTCACACGGGTCTGACTAGTTGCCGCCCACTGCCTGCACAACTTCCATGACCGCCGGCAGCTTGCCGTAGAGCATGAAGAAGATAAGCAGGGCGTAGATGACCAGGGACTCGATAAGCGACAGGGACAGAATCAGGGCGAAGCGAATGTCGCCGGCTGCGTCAGGCTGGCGCGAAATGCCTTCCATCGCCGCGACCGCGGCCCTTCCCTGCGCCAGACCGGCGCCGATGACTGCGATCGGCAGTCCGAGCCCGACAGCGAGAGCCAGTGCTGCACCGTAGATCATTTGAGGCCTCCCTCATTGTCTTTGCCGGGCGCGCGGGCCCGGAGCTGTGGATATCAGGTTTGCCGGACCGCGGTCAGGCCGCTTCCGGACTGTGCTCGTGTCCGTGGGCCTCTCCGTGGCCGTCGCCATGCCCCGCTGTCGCACCTGCAATGTATGCTGCCGACAGCATCATGAACACCAACGCCTGCACGAAGCTCACGAAGATATGGAACAGCACCATCGGGAAGTGCAGCGGGATCGGGACATAGATCTTCGCGTAGATCGCCGCCGCCATGAGCAGCAACTGGGCGATGATCACGTCTTCCCCGAAGATATTGCCGAAAAGTCGGACGGCCAGAGACAGCGGCCTTGCGATCTCGCCGATCACATGGATCGGGATGTTCAGGAGAAACAGGGCCTTCGGTTCGCCCACGAAGTGCATCAGGTACTTGATGCCCTGGCTCTTGAAGCCGCAGTACTGCACATAGACGATGGTCGTCAGGGACAGGGCGAAGGTCATGTTCAGCGACGCCGTGGGCGACAGGAACCCGGGGACGACTCCCAGCAGGTTGAGGGCCACGATGTAGATGAACAGCGTCCCCAGGAAGGGCGCGTATTGCGCGCCGCCGGGACCAATGACGTCTTCGCAGAAGCCCACGAAGCTCTCGTAGGCCCACTCCCAGAAGATCTGGCCACCGGTTGTCGGGCGCAGGCGAAGGTTCCGCGTGCCCATCCGGACCAGGATGACCACGCAAAGGAGCACCATCAGAGCCGTGATGGAGTTCGCATTCAGGATATGCCTGAGCGATTCCGGCTCCAGGCGCACGATCGCGTTGACCCAGGTGCCCGCTTCTTCATGCATATGCGTTCATTATTGCCGTGAATATCGCCAATCTTTAACAATCGGCGTGATCTACCCCTGATCGGCGTCGTGTGTACGTCTCGAGCCCGCGACCTCCCCGGCCAGCGCGACGAGCATCAGGACAATCAGGGGCAGGGTGTACCCCGCCGCCAGCACCGGGAGAGCCGTCTCACTCAGCTGCGTCGCGCCCCAGAAGACCAGTCCGGCGACCAGGAGCTTGGCGATGTACAGGGCGGACGCCCGTACCTTGCGCCGGCGCGATTCAGGACCGGGCTGCGAGCGCTCAACGACCCGTGCGGTGATGCCGATAAAGACCACGCCAAGTGCGGCGCCCACGAGAATCATGGCCGGAGCGTAGGGGTCGAAACGGACGATAAGCGCGGCGACCACGGCGAGGGCGGCGGTTATCTGGCAGGTGCGCTTCAGGAGGCGCTGCGTCCGGGCTTCGTCCAAGGCGCGTCACCCCTTCTGGATGGCCCGGAACAGTTCGCGGAATCCGGCGATTGCACCCAACAAAAAACCGACCACAGTGAAGGCCGGCTCTGTACCGAGTCGTTTGTCCAGCCAAATCCCCCCGCCGGTTCCGATGGCGATACAGAAGGCGAGCGTCAACCCGACGACGCTCATTTTCAGCGCGTCTGCCCAAGCCCGCCGATCGCCCGTCACGAAGACCACCGCCACAGAGCCGGAGTGTAAACATGGCCAAATCGGTTGTCAAGGCCGGCGCCGCGCGGTCAATATACTGATTATAACCAATTGCCTGCAGCGAACGCGGCGAGTGTACTCCTCGGGATATCGATTGTCAAGGTTGAAAAGAGTGCATCATTGTAATAACATAATGACCGCGCTCGGACCGGAATTCCGGGTGCCTCAGGAACCGCCTGAACCACCATGGATGCCACGCAAGCTCTGAAGGGGCTGCGCACCCGCGCTGCAGCGTTCACATGGCTGAGATAAGCCTCCGCAAACTGCCTCCGGGCGAGAACACACCGCTATATGCCCAGATCATGGGCATCCTCGAGCAGGAGATCCGCTCGGGCCGTCTCAAGCCGGGCGACCAGCTCCCGACCCAGGAGGCGCTTGCGCAGCACTTCGAGGTCAGCCTGGCGCCGGTGAAACAGGCCCTGCGGGAGCTTGAGGAGCGTGGAGTCATCGCGACCCGCCAGGGACGGGGGACCTACATCCTCGATGCGACTCCTCTCAGCGAGGAGATCATCGACGCGAATCGGATCCCCAACTTCACACGGGACATGGCCGAGATGGGCCGCGAACCCTCGTCTCGGGTCCTGTCCATCAGGGAGACGACCCCCCGCGACGAGCCACAGGCAGCGTCCGAGCTCAAACTCCATGCCCGCGAGAGACTGGTCCGAATCGAGCGCGTCAGGCTCGCGGACGGCAAGCCGCTTTGTGTCCAGACCTGCTTCTTTCCGCGCAGCCGTGTTGAAGGAATTGTTGAGCGCGGGTTAAGAGATGGAGAATCGTTGACGTCAGTGCTCCAGGGGGAGTACGGTATCACCATCGCGGTTGCGCGTCAGACGATCTCGGCGACCGCGGCCACGGACTGCGATGCCCGGGAGCTTCAGATCACCCCCGGCGCGCCAATGCTCCTGGTGGAAAGGACGTCCTTCCTGAGCACCAGCGAACCCGTGGAGTTCCTGGTGGACCGGCGCGTACCTGACTTCAGCTTCATGGTTTGGCTCAGGCGCAAGTAGGATAACAACAACTATGTACCGTTGGCGGAGTGAGGACTCGCTGGAGCTGTGGCGGGGGCCTGACTTGCTCCGCGTTTTGCCATTGCTCAAGGCCCCCGAACGAGATGCGCAACATACTGGTGGGTTACGACGGCTCCCGGGGTTCAGCGACCGCGCTACGGCAGACTATCCCTCTCGCCGAGGCCTTGCAGTCGCGCGTACGCATCGTGCAGGCAGTGGAACCCGTGAGCCCGCAGGACATGGTGCGAATGGACGAGGGCCCTGACCCGGTGACGGTGGTGGATCGGGTCGAGGCCATGCGCTCGCGCGAGGAAGTTGACGAGGGCCCCCTGCCCTCCGACCCCGACCTGGACGCAGCCGCGCGCATCGTGGAGAATGCCGGCATCACATGCTCGTTGCAGACGCGCAGTGGAATGGCAACCCGCGTGCTTCCCGAGCAGGCCATCGCCATGGACATGCTGGTCCTCGGCAGGCACGGCACACTGCGGCGCAGCGCGGTGGGACGCACCGCGGCCAGCATCATTTACCACCCGACCGTGCCCACTCTCCTGTGTCAGGAAGAGCCCCTGCCCCTGCACCGGCTCCTTCTGGTGTACGAGCCCACACCATCCGGCGGACGGGCCCTGCGAGTTGCCGGCGAGCTTGCCTCCGAGCTGAACGTCACTCTTGACGTGGCCGTTCCGGACACCGACCGCAGGCGCGGTGAAGAGAACCTCGCGTACGTGAGCAGCGCCCTGCGCGCCTACCACGTGGAGGGCGAGCGCGTCCGTTTCAACGGCGCCCTACCCGAAGCGGTCTCCGAGATGGCCCTGGACATGGGCAGTTCCATGGTAGTCCTTGGCGATGGGCACAGTTGCCTGTGGCCCTGGAGCAAGCCCGCCAATATCCGCGCAGCCGTGCAGGTCCCCGGCGCTTTGTCCCTCGTGGTTCCGTGATCCAGCCGGCAGCGCTCTGAAGGTGTCCCCCGGTACCGGTGGCGAATTAGCCGAGTATGACCGCCAGCGAACGGCGTGACCTGCGGAATGGTCTCCTGTTCATCTCCCCATGGATCGCGGGCTTCCTCGTATTCATGCTGGGCCCGATTGTGTTCTCCCTGTATGCTAGCTTCTGCGAATACTCGGTCCTGCGCCCGCCGGAATGGATCGGCGCCGCCAACTACTCCGAGCTTCTCACCGACGAGGTCTTCCGCCAGGCTCTCGGAAACACGCTGATCTTCGCCGCCTTCAGCATCCCCCTGGGGCTGGTCGTCTCCCTTGCGCTGGCGCTTCTTCTCAACAGCGGCGTGAGGGGCCTCACGGTGTTCCGCACCATCTTCTTCCTGCCCTCGCTGGTGCCCATGGTGGCTCTCGCCATCATCTGGCTCTGGCTCTTCAATGGCGAGCATGGGGTCGTCAACTACGCGCTCAGCTCGGTTTTCAGCGCATTGGGTCTCAAGCTCACTCCGCCCGGGTGGCTGTCTGACCCGGCCTGGTCCAAGCCCGCCCTAGTGATGATGAGCACCTGGACCGTGGGCCACGCGGTGGTCATCTACCTCGCGAACCTGCAGGATGTGCCGGAGCAGCTGTACGAGGCGGCGGAGATCGACGGCGCAACCTACCTGCACAAGCTTCGCCATGTTACGCTGCCCATGATCTCCCCCGTGATCCTGTTCAACCTCATCATGGGGATCATCGGCACGCTCCAGACCTTCGCGGTGCCGTACGTGATCTCCCCGCGCGGCGCTCCGGCGCGGTCCATCTACTTCCTGGCCATGTACCTGTATGACAACGCCTTTCCCTACCTGCGCATGGGCTACGCCTGCGCGATCGCCTGGATCCTCTTCGTCATCATCCTGGTTCTGACGCTGGTGGCCCTGCGTCTGTCGGCGAGGCGCGTGTACTACGGCGGGAGTTGATGGGTGGAAGCGGTCGTTGGGCCGCAGGCGGTCGCCATGGCCGACGCGCTCCTCAATGAACCGGCCTGTCAACGGGCGAAGGGCGCTGGCGTGTGCCGTTGGTGATCAGTCGTTGGCAGCTTCCGGCGCGGGGCGTTCTGGCACCTCGAGGAGAGCCTGTTCAGGGTGGCCGAGATCGGCCACCTGACGGTCATGGGGTACGGGGCGACTCTCGGCATGTGGCGGAGCCACTACCAGAGCGCCAGGGGCGGCCTGACCATCAATCGCGGGGCGACGGGTCAGGGCTCGGTGACAGACTCCGTCCTCCTCGACAACTGCCGCATCGGCGACGGCTCCGCCAAGGGCATCTGGGTAACCGGGGTTCATGAGTGATTGGGGCTAACCAGTTTTCGGTCGGCCCCTTTCGGGCTGGGTTAGGTTGGCCGCCATCCATTTCGCCGCAAACAGGGAGCAGTCGGACCCGTATTCCACCGTAGCCTGCAAACGGCGAAGGCCAACGCGGGCCACCACCGCCGCGCGTCACCGCTCCACGCCGATCGCCGCGCTGATCTCTCGGTGAAGCGTCAGCGCCCCGCCCATCACCGCGAACGCGACGCACCACCGGGCGAGTACGGTCACCGCGCCGGGAACCAAGCCCGTTGCCGGCGCGATCAGCCCGACGAATCCCACGAGCACCAGCACCGGGAAGAGTACCGCCGCACTGCGCAGCATCAGGACCGCCAGGCCGCCCGGCGTCGCCTTCATAAGCCGCGGCAATTCGGCCACCCCGCGCCTCGCCGGGCCTCCATGCAACGCCAGCCGCAGCACCCCCGGAAGCACCATCAGCCACGCAAGCCGGCTGAATGCCCACAGTCCCGCTGCGAGCCCCGCCGAATTGGGGTGCGGGGCCTGTTGCCAGTCCGGCAGGAACCAGTCCGCGACAGCAACCGCGCCCGCGGGGAGAACGCACAATGCCGCGAACCGGGGCAACCTGTCCAGCCACTGGGCGAAAAGCCGATCCGCCTCAACCGGCAGCGCAAGCACAATC
>JAGPGE010000119.1 GCA_018056145.1 Armatimonadota bacterium | reverse complement strand
GGGAGGGCTGGGCGCGAGGAGCGCCTCGTGTGCTTCCAGCAATGCCTGCGCCGTCTGGTCCCGCTCCACGAGGCAGTCCACCAGCGCCATCCGGTCGCGAAAGCTGCGGGGACTGAGGGCCAGGACCCGCCGCAGATACTGCTCGCGGTCCTGCAGCCGTCCCAGTGCGCCTGCCGCGTCGGCAGCCATGCGCAGGGCGGTCTCATTCGCCGGGTCCACGGAGAGCGCCCGTTCCAGGGCGCTCAGGGCTTCGGCGTCCGAACCTGCGCCCGCGAGTGCCGTGGCGAGTCCGAGACTCACGGCGGTATCCTGGGGCTGTCGAGCGGCCGCGGTGCGCAGCGTCTCGATCTCCCTGTCTCTGTCGCCTAGCGCCCGGTGGCAGCGCGCCATGAGCAGGAGGACCTCGGTGTTCGCCGGATCCTCCACCGCCGCCAGCTGAAGCTCCAGCAGCGCCTCCGAGCACCGGTTCAGGCCGATGAGCCGTTCCGCTGCCTGCGCCCGCAGTTGAGCCGACTCAGCAGGTTGAGCGAGATCGGCCAGTGTGAGCCGCGCTCGCATCGCCTCCTCTGCGAGCCCGACCCCATCGTACCCGCGCATCAGCAGGCGCCAGAAGGCGGGGTCGGTGGGTGTGGTTTCCACGAAGGGCCGCAGGGCTTCCACCGCCCGCAGGGGCTCTTTGAGTTCCAGCGCTGTGCGCGCCAATCCCAGGGCGGAGGGCAGAGAATCGGGCTTGCGGGAAAGACTGCGGGAGTATGATGACAGGGCGAGGGGCAAGTCGCGGCAGGCCTCGGCGGCGCGCCCTAGATCATAAGCCACTCCTGCGCTGTCCGGCTGCAGCTTGAGCGCGGCCTTCAGGGGCTCAAGGGCCTTGCGGGGATTTCCCGCGCCCAGGTACGCGCGCCCGAGGGCTGCCTGGGCCGCGGCGTCTTTCGGAAGCCCGGCCACTGCGGCGCGCAAGTGCGCTGCGGCTTCCGCGTACCGGTGGAGGGCGTTGAGGGTGAGGCCCAGCCCCCGATGTGCCTCGGCGGAGTCGGGCTGAAGCTCAAGAGCCAGGCCGAACTGCACCTCGGCCCCGGCCAGGCTCCCGGCGTTGTACAATGCCAGCGCGAAATTGTACCGGGCGTCGAAATCGGCGGGGTAGAGCATCACGGCCTGCTGGAAAACCACGGCGGCCCGGGCGTGATTGCCTTCCCGGGCCAGCTTGATACCCTCGGCTATGAGCGCCTTCGCGTCCGGAGTTCGGGACTGCTGGGCGACTGTGGGCATGACACACACCAGCAGCCCCAGCACCGCGGCCAGTGCTGGCGGAGACAGCCTCCGGTGTCTTGCGAAGATGCCTGCTGCCCGATCGGCCATGGTCGCGCGCGAGACCTCCCCGGCGAAGGCGGGCATCACTGCTTCTTGCCGTACAGCTCCTCCGGTGGAATGATGCATTCCGCGCAGGTCTCCCACTCGCCTTCCCGCAGTTCGCGGAAGAAGCAGCTCAGGTAGCCCTCGTGGCAGACGGGCCCTACGGGCTCGCAGGCCACCAGGAGCGCATCCGCGTCGCAGTCCGTCCGGATCCATTTCACGTTGAGCGTCTGGCCGGATGTCTCGCCCTTCACCCAAAACTTCTGGCGCGAGCGGCTCCAGAAAGTGGCCAGCCCGGTCTCCACCGTGCGCCGCACGGCCTCTTCGTTCATGTACCCCAGCATCAAGACCTCGTTGGTCTCGTGGTGGATGATGATCGCCGGGATGAGCTCCTTGTCGTCGAACTTCAGTATTTCCGTGAACATACCAGTCTCCGTAAGTGTGAGTTGAGCGGCCCCGTCCCGTTACAGCCGGACGACCACGCCGCGGCTGGCGAGGTCACGCTTTACATCGCCCACGGTCATCTCGCCGAAGTGGAAGATGGATGCCGCCAGGACCGCGTCGGCCTTGCCGTCGATGAGCGCTTCGTGCATGTGATCAACGGTTCCCGCGCCGCCCGATGCGATGACGGGGATCGAAGCGTGCTCGGATATGCGGCGCAGGAGTTCCACGTCGTAACCGGTCTTCGTGCCGTCGGCGTCCATGCTGGTGACGAGAAGCTCGCCCGCGCCCAGTTCTTCGGCCCTCGCGGCCCACTCCAGTGCGTCGACTTCCGTGGGGCGACTGCCTCCGTGGGTATGGACGCGCCACTCGATGTCCGCGTCGGGGTTGAGCCCCAGGTAGGTGTCATCCCGGCCTTCGCGGGGCACGCGCCGGGCGTCGATGGCGACAACGATGCACTGCCTGCCGAAGCGTTCGGCGCCCTCGCTCACCACGGTCGGGTTCTCGATGGCGGCGGTCATGATCGACGCCTTATCCGCGCCGGCCTTGAGGATCGCCCGGATGTCCTCCACCGAACGGATTCCGCCGCCAACGGTGAAGGGGATGAAAATCTGCTCGGCGGTGCGGCGCACGATGTCCAGCATGATATCCCGGTGCCGCACGGAAGCGGTCACGTCCAGAAACACCAGTTCGTCAGCGCCCTGCTCGTCATACCGGGCGGCCTGTTCCACGGGGTCACCGGCATCCCGGAAGTTCAAGTACTTGATGCCCTTGACGACGCGGCCGTCGGTGACGTCGAGACACGGAATGATGCGTTTGGCCAGCATTGAATGTCCTCTCTCTGTAACGCGTGGATCAGTGAAAGCTCAGGCGCTGCATGATCTCGCCCACCACGTAGAACGACCCGGTGACGCAGACCGCGCCGGATTCGCCGACAGTTCGCATCGCCCGATCCAGGGCCTCCAGCGGGTCATCCGCAGACTCGGCGTCGTCCCAGGTCGGTGTGGCGCGCTCCTGCAGTTCCGCGGGTGGCAGCGCCCGAGGATTGCTCGCCCTGGTGAGCACGACCGACGGCGACAGTGCGGCAAGCTCATGGGCAAATCCGGCGATGTCCTTGTCCCCGCTCATGCCCACGACCAGCGCAAGACGGTGGAAATCCAGGTACTCTCGGAGCGCGGTGGCAAGCGCCCGGGCGGAGTCGGGATTGTGGGCGCAGTCCAGCACAAGCCAGGGCTTCGCGCCGCGCAGATCGAAGCGTCCCGGCCAGCGCACCTTGCGCAGCCCGTCCGCCAGTTCCGCGCCCCCTACAGTGTAGCCTCGGGCCGCCAGTTGCTCAAGGACCCCGACCGCGACGCCGACGTTCCACGCCTGGTGTGCGCCGATCAGCGGGCAGTCCAGGACCGCTTCGCCCGTGGCAACCAGGGCGGACCGGACCTGGAACCTGTCCATCGGCGGCACTGGATCTCCCGCGTCATCGATGCGCGCCTTCACCGGCGGCTCGAGGCGCTGGACCTCAGGCGCCAGCACCGCTTCGGCGCCGTTCTTCGCCGCGACTTCGCGGATCGCGCCGAGCGCCTCGGACTGCTGGTTCCGGGCCACCACCAGCGGCACGCCTGGCTTGGATATCTCCGCCTTCTCCCGGGCGATCGCATCCAGCGTTTCACCGAGAATGTAGGTGTGATCCAGGCCGATGGTGGTGATGGCCGCGACCTGCGGCATGACTAGGTTCGTCGCATCCAGCCGCCCCCCCAGGCCGGTCTCGTAGATGGCGATGTCCACTTTTTCGCGCAGGAAATGCAAGGCCGCGATGCCCAGGTAGGCTTCGAAGAAGGTGCACGGCTGAAAGTCTGGGTTTCCGCGCACCGACTCGTGCGCGGGCTGCACCAGTTCCACGCAGTCTGCAAGCGCCTGCTCGGGGATCGGCTCGCCGCCGACCCGCACCCGCTCGCGCAATGACACCAGGTGCGGCGAAGTGAACAGCCCGGTCCTGTAACCCGCCGCGCTCAGGACGCTGTCCAGGATCGCCGCGGTCGAGCCCTTGCCCTTTGTCCCCGCGATGTGTACGCAGGGCACGGCGCGGTGCGGGTCGCCGAGCATGCGCAGGAACTCGCGGGCCGAGTCCAGAGTCACCGTCTCGGCGAAATGACGGTGGAAGCCCAGGCGTTCGAAATCTGTGAGTGAATCCAGGTAGCTAACCGCCTGCGCGTAGTTCACTCTGATGTGTCTCCTGCTGGTGTGGAACGCGAATCCGGGAAGCGAAAAAGGTCATCATGATCGCCACAACACCCGCGGCCATGAACACCGACTCGTAACCGTACGCCTTCCAGAGCATACTGCCGAAAGAGGGTACGGTCATGGCGATCAGGTGGTTGATGCTGATGCCCAGTGACAGGCTCGCGGTGAGGTCACGGGGGCTTTCAGCGATCTTCGCCATGTATGTGTCGCGGGCCATGCCCACTGCGAAGAAAAGCTGATCCACGATGAAGCAGGCGAACACCAGCATGAGCGCCCAAAAGTCCGGCAGGCCAAGGTGCTTCGCGCCGCCGTAACCGAAGCAGACGAGCATCAGGACAAAGGAGTCGAAGACGAGAACCTTGCGCTCGCCCAGCCTGTCCACCAGCCGGCCGAGGACGGGGTTGAACAACACGCCGACGCTGGACGAGACGATCCAGAGCTTCGCGAAAGTCGCGGGGGTCTGCTTGAACACCTCGACCAGCACCCAGCGGCCGAAGGTGAGGAAGACCTGCTTCCGGGCGCCGAAGAGCACGTTGAGCACATAGTACAGCCAGTACTTGCGCTTTAGGACCAGTGGCTGGCGTTGTGCATGCGCGCCCACGGATCTGAGACTGAAGAACCACAGCGCGCCGATGATGCACGCGATCCCGGCGGCGTAGAACGCGATATCGAACTTCCACTCCGGGATGCGCATGATGTCCTGGGGCTTCGTGCCCTGGTTGCCGCCAATGAGATCGAAGATGATCCAGACCAAGGCCGCGCCGATGATGGAGCCCACGATGGCGACCGAGCCCACCTGGCCAAGCCTGCGGCCCTTGTTGTTCGCTCCCCCGAGGCTCATGGTAAGCGATGCGCGTACGGGCATGATCAGGTGACTGCCCACTCCCCAGAACAGCGAGAAGAAGAGCATCATGAACAGCGTGTCGCCCATGAGTCCGAAGCCGAACATGCCGACTGCTGTGACGAGTGCCGAAAACGCGGCGATGCGGGCTTCGGGCAAGAAGGCCAGCGCCCCCATGAGCAGGGCGTTGATGAGGCCCGGGAACTCGCGCACGAGTTCGATGTACCCGCGGGTCTCGCCGGTGATGTCGAAACGCGCGTAAAGGTAGTTGTTGTAGGTGTTTTCGAACACTCCGCCGCAGACGGACAGCATGGCGATGGCCAGCAGGTAGCGGGGGAGTTCGGGATGAACGGCGACGGCGCGCCGGTAGAGCTTCCTGATGGGCATTGACGGGGTTCCCTGACGATTGGGCGCGGTGATCTTCGGTCGCCCTCACAAACCAAAGACGCCCCGCAGGGCGCCTCGTTGGGTAGCGTACACCTTCGCGCGCAAGGGGTCAATGGATCGGGGGCGACAACGGGTGGGTTGACCGCGGGAAGTGGGTGGGGCCGTGCCAACCGTGTGCGATCTCCCTCGTCGGCTATATGCCGCAATGGTTCGGGCCGCTGTCGTTGCCTTACAGCCCGCGAAGCGGGCGGCACAGGATTAGCCAGGGGTAAGGCCCGCGAAGCGGGACGCAGCCCCTGGACACCAGCACGGGGGAACGAGAAAAGCCCATGGAAGGGGCGACACAACCCCGCCGGGCGGTCCATTGTTGTGCCGCCCCCATTCGGGGGCTCAAGAGACGCAACTGGGCCGCTGACCACGGGTTCCGTTCCGCTTCGCTCCACTCCACCCGTGGCTAACCTTGTGCCGCCCGCTTCGCGGGCTGTGAGACCACAGTCCCATTCGCTAGAGCCAGACACGCTCAGACCAGCGGCTAAATGACGCGGGAGTGCCTGGAAGACCGAAACACACCACTCACGCCCGTCAGCCCCCGCCAGCAGGCGTCAGCCCTCTGCCCAGCGTGAGCTGGTGGAATGCGGGCGGTCCTCAACGCTTGCTCAGCAACCGCCTAATCTGCCACACCCGCCGCGAAATCCGAGGTCTCCGCCAGCTTCCACGTCGCGCCTTTGTCCCGCGAGACCTGGATCGCGCAGTTGTGGTAGTGCTCCGGGTACTCGTTCTGGTAGGTCAGGTCCGACGTGTAGTAGCTGTAGGACAGGTACAGGTTCCCCTTCCGGTCCACGGTGAGCTTGTGGTAGTAGATCGAGTAGCCGTCCACGGCCGGAATCACCCTCGGCTGCGCAGGCCCCCAGGGGCCATCCGGCGGCTTGCTCTGAAAGCTCAGCGCAGCGTAGATATTCCCGCCATGGTACTGGTCCACGCCCTGCCGCCATTGCCGATAGGCGGTGTACAGCGTGTCATCCGGCCCGCAGACCAGAGCAATGTACGTCTGTCTTCCGATGCCATCGGCGTCCGACTTGTCGTCCACGTAACCGGCGTCCAGCACGTTCACAGGCTCCGTCCAGCCCGAGTAAGCATCGTTCGGGGCCAGGGATCGGCGATAGGTGAAGTTCGCCCCATGCGCGCCGGTCATCACGTGGATATAGCCCTTGCTGTCAAGAGTGATGGCGGGCACATTATGCACGTCATTCACCGGCGGGCCGTAGCCCAGCAGCACCTTCTCGCCGAGAGTACCTGTTGCGCGGTCGAAGGTCGCGATGTACGTGGGCACCCCGGGTGCGTCATCCGGAGCAACTTCGCCCCAGACCACGTGGGTCTTCCCGTCGCGCGTGGCCACGGACCCCGGACCACCCGAATGCAGGCAGGCGCCCAGGCATTTGTCCGACACCAGCACAGGCTCGCCCATCTCGATCCCCGCCCCTGTCTTCCGGGGCGCGTAGAGGAGCAGGTCGTTGTACGAGCAGAATGTGGCCGGGTGCTCCTTCGTCTGGCGATAGCTGAGCACCGTGGGCGGACCGTCCGGGCCATTGTGCCCGGTGAACTGCTCGATGTCCGGTACTCCGCCCTCGAAGGGGATAGCCTGGAAAGTTACCCCGCGATCCGGCGTGTACACCAGCACCGGCTGGTGCGGTTGCCCGGTGCGCATGGCGAGAAGCGGCGTGTAAACGCCTCCGTCCGGGTCGAATGCCACCTTTGCGCCGATGAACCCACCGCCCATGTAGAAACCCCGGAAGCCTTCCACCGCCCCGCGCACGGCCTCTTCGAACCGCCGGCTGACCCACTCCCCGCCCTCAAGCGTGGTGAGCGCCGTGGTTGTGTAACGGTGGCTGGTCCGGTCGCGGATCCACGGCCGGTTGGTCAGGTCGAAGTACACTTCGTTGGTCACGTAATCCGGTGCGTAGCCGAATTGGTAGTTCTCGTGGCGATAGCGCTCCAGCACCACCGGGCCGTCCAACATTCGTGACACCAGCGGCGGGCCCACCAGAACCCGGATGCCCACGGTTTCGGCGATGAGCGGGTCACTGAGTGATGCCGCGGTCAGAACCCCGCCGAGTTCCGCGCCCGCAGTCGCGTCCTGTGGCACTCTCACGCGCACCGTGATCTCGGCGCTGTTGCGGTAACGCTGGCCGTCCACACTCACCGGCGACTCCGGAGCGACGATGCCAAGGCTCAGCCCGTCGTCCGAGGCCGCGGTCAGGGTGAACCGGTCCGGGGCGCCAGTCTGGTTGCGCAGCGTGAACCGCACATCGGCTTCCTGTCCGGGCTGCAGGCAGCGGGTCTCGGAATAGGGGAACAGCATCCAGCGGTGCTTCTCCACTTGGAAGAACGCCTTCTCGTCGCAGTTCCAGAGCGTCACGCCGGGAACGTTGAGCTTCACATCCATCTTCTCGATGCGAAAGCGCCAGGGCCTGTTGCGGTCGCCAGCATCCGCCTCGACCCTGAAATCCCGGTTGTCGCCGGTCTTGACCAGGTCGAAGGTGTGCAGGACGTTGCCCGCGCCGTCGATGAGCGGCATCTGCTGGCGGCCCGGCTCATGCAGAGCCTGAGCCTGGATGGTGAAAGCACCGACGGGAGGGGAGAACAGCAGATCACCACCGATCTTGCCGTCGTTGAGGAGCATGTCGCCCTCGACCATGTACGCGCCCGAAGACAGGCGAACGCCGAAGACGAAGTCACCCGAGGGACCGTCCACCACGAGCCGCCAGGTTCCAGGTCCGTGGCAGACGCCATCAATCACCGCCTCTTGCAAAGGAGCAGGGACCCCTGGCGCATTGCCGTCGTCGGGGAGGTCGGCCTGACCCACAATGCGGCGTTGGGAGTCGAAGATCGTGAAGCGCACGGGGTCGAGGTTCGGGTAGATATTGAGGTCCCGCTTGGACACGGTGACTGTGACGGGTCCCGGGTCCAGGCGCAGGATGACGGTATGGTTGCCCCGGACGACTGGGGGCAGGTCGGCGGAGAGTGCAGGGCCTGCGAGCGAAACCAGCAAAAGCGCGGCAGCGAGCCGCGCCATTGTGCGGTCCATGAGGGTTCTCCTTCTGTGATCGGGGCGATCAGTCATCAACGGGCGTGCTCGTGGGATCCTCCGGCGTGGACTCGGACGGCGCGGTCTGCACCAGGCACTCGCCGGATGCTCCGGCGTCCATACGCGCCCGCAGCTTGCTGTTCTTGCGGCCATAGGTGGCGTAGATGACGAGGCCGATGAACAGCCAGACCGCGAGGCGCAGCCAGTTTTCCCACGGGAGGGAGAGCATGAGCAGCAGACAAAGCGCGATGCCCAGAAGCGGCAGCACCGGGACCCAGGGGCACCGGAACGGCCGGGGAGCTTCGGGATGGGTGCGGCGCATGATGAGCACCGCAAGGCAGACCATCACGAAAGCTAACAGCGTACCGATGTTCACCAGTTCCGCCAGCACCGACAGGGGTAGGAAAGCGGCCATCGCGGCCACCACGATGCCGGTGAGTATGGTGGACTTATACGGCGTGCGGAATCGCTCGTGCACCGCGCCGAAGAAACTCTCGGGCAACAGGCCGTCTCGGGCCATCGCCAGCAGAACCCGGGGCTGACTGAGCATGAGCACCAGCAGCACCGAGGTGATCCCCGCGACCGCACCTAGGGAGATGATGAAATGCGCCCAGCCCAGGCCATGGCTTGCGAAGGCCGCGGCGATGGGGGCTTCGGTATCGATCTGGTCATACGGTACCATGCCCGTGATGACCGCCGACACCGCCACATACAGGGCTGTGCAGACCAGAAGCGACGCCACGATGCCGATGGGCACATCGCGCTGGGGATTGCGGGCCTCTTCCGCGTGGGTGGAGACGGAGTCGAAACCGATATACGCGAAGAAGATCATGGCCGCACCGGCCAGCATCCCCACCGGCATGCCGCCTGCGGACGTCTGGCCCCAGACCGTCTTGCCGAAGATCGTCACCCCCGCCCATCCGAAGGGCGCGAAGGGCACCCAGTTGTCCGGATCGACGTACATCGCGCCCAGGATAATCACCAGGAGCACCACTGCGACCTTGAGAATGACCATCGCGGTGTTGAACCGGGCGCTCTCGCGGATGCCCAGAACCAGGATGATGCTGAGAGCAGCCACCACAGCGAGCGCCAGGATGTCGCAGGAACTCCCGGTGGCCACAAACTTCCCCGCGGTCGCGTCGAAGTCGAAGGGCGCGCCGGCCAGGAAGTGGGGTATCTCAAGGCCGAAGATGCCAAGGAAACTCTGGGCGTACTTCGACCAGCCGTGGGCGACGGACGCGGACGCCACGGTGTACTCGAGAACCAGGTCCCAGCCGATGATCCAGGCGAGAAGCTCGCCCATGGTGGCGTAGGCGTAGGTATATGCGGAGCCCGCGACCGGGGTGAGGGCCGCGAACTCGGCGTAACTGAGGGCGGCAAGGGCACAGGCGATTCCGGCCACGACGAAGGAGACGATCAGGGCCGGCCCGGTGCGTTCGTGGGCAACCAGGCCGGTGATGACGAAAATGCCCGCGCCGATGATGCAGCCGATCCCCAGATTCGTCAGCTCCAATGGCCCCAATACTCGCCGCAGGCGGTTTTCGCCCCGCATTTCCTCACAGACCTGCTCCAGGGACTTACAGGCGAAGAGCCGGTTCATCGCCGCATGTACCTCCAGATAGGTATGGTGAGCCGGTGGCTACGGTCCGGTCAGGGTCTTCAGGGCAAGAGCCGGGTCATTGGTGGTGATGCAGGCCACGCCGGTCCGGGCGAGGTCTTGCATGTCGGCGGGATTGTCCACCGTCCATGCCCAGACCGCCATTCCCGCAAGCCGCGCCCGTTTCAGCAGTGCCGGACGGATGCCCTTGTACGCGACATCCACGAACTGCACGTTCGCTGATAGCGCGGTCTCCAGCAGTTGCTCGGCAAGCTCCGAGTCGTCCTCGGGAATGCCCCCTGTGAGCCAGCCCACGGGGAGCGCAGGCTCGATCTGGCGCATCTGGGCGCAGGTCTCGAGGTTGAAGGAGATGATGGTGCAGGCCCCCAGGGCATTGCAGGAGCGGATGGTCTTCGCCACCTGCTCCGCGATTCCCGGCTGCTTCACCTCCACAACCAGGTGCATCTTCCCGCGCAGGAGTTCGAGGGTCTCGGCAAGAGTGGGGATGCATTCCCCTGCATACTGCGGACCCTTCCAGGAACCAGCGTCCAGCGCCCGGAGTTCGGCGAGTGTCATCTCCGGGATCCTGCCCGTGCCGTCTGTGCAACGGTTCACGGTGGCATCGTGGCTGAGGATCACGTGACCGTCGGCGGACAGGTACACGTCGCACTCCGCTGCGGGTGAACCGGCTTCGATTGCGGCGCGGAATGCGGCAAGGGTGTTCTCCGGCGCAATCGCCGAGAACCCCCTGTGGGCGACAATCAGCGGCAGTTCAGGTCGGACGAGGGGACGGGCGTCAGTCATTATGCTGGGTGCACTCACTTTCGGTTCGTCGGCCCACACGCAGGGCCCGGCGAGGAAATGCGCCGGGACTGTGCAGCCGCCGAGAAGCAGGACAAGCACAATTACAGCGCTGCTCGGATAACGACGCGTAACCCTGCTCATCAAGGTTCCCGCA
>JAGPGE010000118.1 GCA_018056145.1 Armatimonadota bacterium | reverse complement strand
TGGGACTGACGTGGGACGCGGTGGATCTGGAGCAACTCACGGTAAGGTTCGTGGGCGCGAAGGGAGACAAGACTCGAGCGGTGCCATTGGCAGAGCCCGCCGCGGAAGCGCTGCGGGAATGGGGAGCCGTCCGACCCAGTTGCCAGCACCGCAACGTGTTCACGACGCAATGGGGAGCGCGACTGGGGAAGCGGGGACTGTGCACGACGCTTGATCGCGCTCTGCGTGCGGCGGGCATCGACGCCGCGGTGACACCCCACAAGTTGCGGCATTCGTTCGCGTGCATGATGCTGCGCAATGGCGCGGACCTGAACTGCCTGCAGCGCATGCTGGGCCACACGCGCCTGGACACCACCGGCGTCTACCTCCAGGCGACGGCGGAGGATCTACGGGAGGCGATGGCGAGGCATCCGCTGTCATAGCCCGGATGGGCTCAGTCGCGTGACACGGTGCAAGGGCACTGCGCTACTACTGGCCTCGGCCCAGCGCTGGCGGCCCTGGTGCCGCGGATCTGTCTCGGTCCTCTGCGGCAGCGTTGGCCCTACCTGAGCCTGAATAGCCACAGCCCCACATCGCCTTCCGAGAACCGGCGGCAGGCAATGGCGTCGCCCCGCGGCGACCAGGAGAGCATTGAGACTCCGTCGGCTCTGAGCAGAAGCCTGGGTTTGCCGCCCGCCGTGGGGGCCACCATGACCGTATCGCCGTAACAGTACGCGACCCATTCGCCCCGGGGCGACAGGGCCGGATCCCGGGCGATGGTCCCCAGATCCCGCGGCGAACCACCCGCTGCCGGTGCGAGCATGAGGCGCTTGGTCCCTCGCACGGTATAGGCCACCCAGTTGCCGTCCGCGGACAGGTCCGGGTCCAGTGTGCCACCGGGCACAACGGTCTTCGCCAGGTCCCCCGTATCCGGGTCCATCCACCCGTAGCCCGAAGCGTCGCCGTGCTGCCATCCAAGGAAGAGCCTTCCGTCGGGGGCCACCTGAAGCCTGGTGATGTCACTGATCCCGATCTCGCTGGCGTTGACTGTGAGCAGGCTCTGAAGTCCGGTGCCATCTGCGCGCCTAAAGACGAGTTCCGCCGTCTCGTCGCTGCTGAAGGTCTTCGTCTCACCGTTCAAGGTCTCAGTGATCCGCCGGCCGCCGCTCCACGGACCCTCATGTACCATCAGCAGTCCGTTCGGCGTGAAAGCCGGAGAAGTGCCCGTCCCACCGAACCAACCGGCGGTGTTGGGCAGAGGGCTGGCGCTGCCGCCCTTCGTTGGGACTGTCTGGATGCTGGCAGGCTGGGAGTGCCATGCCAGCATCGCGCCATCCGGCGTCCACGTAATCTTCCCGATCGCCGGGTCCGCGTCCACCAGCTTCCGGGTGCCCGCGATCTCCGGGCACGCCGGAACGGGTGCAGGACTCGGGGCCCCCGCGGGAGTTGGGTGCGAGAGCCGGGCGCGGTTGCTGAAGACCTGGCAATACGTGGCCTCGGCAGCGTCCCGGATGGCGTACAGCTTGTCGTGCGCCCGCGCGATGGTATTGGCGTTCTCTTCCATCACTTGCCGCACCCCCGGAACCACCCAGGCCAGAGTGCCGGGCGCCGCCTGCCAGTGGAGATCCGGGTCGCCTGTGGCGTGCGGACCGACGTCAGCGGCGGCGGCGAGCAGACGGTCGAAGCCCTCACGCCAGAGGTAACGCTCGATTGACTGGCCGGTCGCCCACCCGTTCCGCACGTCGGCGGCCAGGACGTCGACCCGCTCGGCCACCATACCGATGCAGCGAGCAACCCTGGGGTAGAACTCCCGGACAAGTCCGACGTAGCCTGCATCCGCATCGGCCAGCGCCTTGTCGGTTTCGCGAGATGTCTTGGTCAGGTGGAACGGTGCGCGAGCTTCGCTGACTGCCCGGGTCGCCGCCGCCCCGAACTCCTGCCGCCACGCAAGCCCGCTGTTGAGGGCTGTCGAGAACTCCGCGTGGGAGGCCCCCGCCTTATCTCCTGCCCGCGCGTATGGCTGCAACTTCGCCCGCAGGTCCGCATTGAGCGCCTCGAACTCCTGTTCATCTTCCCGCAGGGCTTCCAGCAGTTGACCCGCAATGGCGGTCAACTCACCGGTCTGCAGCCCGGCTTTGCCTGCCTGCATGTTCACCTGCCGGGTAAGCTCGCCCAGTGCGGTGAAATCATATCGCGACTGTTCGCACAGGCCCTTGGCGGGAAGCCACGTCCTGCGCTGGAACCAGGCTGCCCTCGGCGTCGGCGCGGTCTCTCCTTCGGGCACGCCCAGCGCGGCATCATCCACCAGCGGGTCCTCGATAAGTCCGTGGTTCTGGGTGAAGAACGGCCCGTACGCATCTCGCAACGACCGCTCCAGCCAGAGCGCCTTGTTCACACGTTCCTGCGCCGCCCCGAGGCGGTAGGCAAGCATCGCGGCCTGCGCCACTTCCGGCACAGACATATCCTCGCCAGGACCCTCAATGCCCACTGCCTTCAGCGCACGGTCGATGGCCCCGCTCCGTGTCTCCGCCAATGCGGTGGACAGCGCGTCCGAGAAGTCCCTGGCCGCCGCCGCACGACCGGGCTGATCCTTCGCATCAAGGATCGCCTGCCGGTGGCGGTCCGCCGCCTGGAGATACCTCGCCGCCATGGATGCACTCGCCACCGCGCCCAGAGTCCTCGAGACGCGGTCCGCGTCGGGCATCGTCACCGTGCGGCAGGATTCGAGTTCGCCCAGCAGCGCGCTGTGCTTCTCCCGCGCTCGCGCTACATCCCCCTTCCGGGCTTCCAGGGCCGCGAGCAGCGAACGCTCTATCGCCTCCAGCTGCCCTTCCGGATCCTCCTTGCGCAGTTCGTCTCCCGCCTCCATAACACGCTGGAGCTTGGGCAGGGATGTTGCGGTGAGACGCCGGATTGCCACCTCAGTCAGCGGGTCGGCGAAGTTGGCCAGCGCCCACTGGCGCTCATACTCGGCGCAGATCGCGTCGGACTCATGCTGCGCGCCGCGAACCGCCACCCTTAACCCGTCCAGCGCCGGCCCGAGCAGTTCGCGCAGCCGGTTGCGCTGTCGCCCAACGTGGTCGATGGTGAGTTGAACCGCGCGCGTGGGCCCCACGGGGAACCCATCCACGCGTGGCACTGCGTCGCGGATCAGTCTGCGCATCGCGTCCTGCAGGCTTGCGGGTGACGAGAGCGCCGCCCGGTGCTCCTGTGGCAGGCTCTCGGGGATCGCGGCAATCCTCTCGAGGAGGTCCGTTGCTCGCGCGGAGAGATCGTCAGGCGCGTCGCGCTTCAGATCTTCGTCTGTCTCCCGTGCCTCTCGAGCCGCGAGTGTCGCCACGGGTATCTCAGTGCCGTCCGCCTGCCTGACCGTGCCTTCGGCTTTGCGGACCGACGAGGAAACGGCGTGGGTGTACTCTCCCGGCGAGATCGCGTTGGACCGCAATCTACTCGCATCTGCGCGGATGGCCGCCCGGATTGCGTCGAGTGTGCCGGCCTGTGCGACCACGATTGCGGGATCCAGTGACAGCACAACCGCTTCGGGCTGCCCCACCTGAGACGGCGGCACAGGCACCAGGACCGTGCGCTCGATTCTCTCGCCCTGTGGTCCCGCTCCGGTGGCCCTGGCCAGGTGCACTCCGGGATCAAGACTCGCTTCCCATGTTCCGGCGCTCTCGCCATCCGCGGGCTTGAAGGACTGGCTGCCCACGTCTATGCGCGCATCCGGGGAGTTGGCTCCGTGAAGCTCAACGCGCACCTTGCGTGGCCCGCCATCAACGCGCACCGTGCGCAGGTCGATACGAATGAGCGGGTCCTTGAGCTGAACCAGGCGCTGCCAGTTCGCATGGTTGAGTATCTCGCTGGTTTCCAGTTCCCCGCGTACCTGTCGCCCGGTGTCTCTTTCGGTCCCGGTGAACTGGAGTTGCCTGAAGCCCTGGAGCTTCGGCAGCTCGCCCAGAAAGGTGCTCAGCGCGATGTGATCGGTTCTCGGCAGGACAGTGAAGCTGGCCAGGCTCGAGGCGAAATCCAGACTTTCCAGATCGACTGTGGAGCCGCCATGTTCGGCCACCCGGAATACGATCTCCACCGGGGTCGTGAGCATCCTGCGGCGCGCCGCCTCCAGCCGCAGTGGCACGAAGTTGCTGAGCACATCCACAACAACGCGCGCTTCCCAGTTGGCGGCAGTCCAGTTCCTGATCTCGTCGAGACTGATGACCTCGGACTTGGCCCTGTGGTAGTCCGCACTGAGCCAGCTCTCCCACCAGCCCCACTTCGAGAGTTTCTGCTGCAGGATCGCTTTCCGTGCCGTCCGGCAGTAGGCCCCGAAATCCCTGCCCACCTCGATATCGCCCCATACCTGTTCGAACGCCGGGGCAGCATTCCCGCGCCAACTCTGGTAGCGCGCGCTGTCAAAGTCAACCGGCTCCGCAGGCAGGCCCCAGGGCCCTGCAGGTCTCGTGCGCAGGTCCCTGTACACTTCGAACCCCTTGCCGGTGTTGAACTCTATGAGGCAGTCCACGTACGCAGGAGGCGCCCAGGTGATCAGCTTCAGTCCCGCGTAGGCCGCTCCCCAGGGCGAGAGTCCGACCGCGAACTCGGCGGTGGCCTTAGACAGCGTGCCGATCGCTCCCGCGCCGTCCCCCTCGGAGTACTGGACATACGCATCGCCTACTGAGAGCCCGTACAGGGCGGAAGAGAAGAACCTTCCGAACTGCTGTGCCTGCTCGCCCGACAGGTTCAGGGCGGAGTACACGTCACCCTCGAAGCCCGCGATGTCCACACCGGTCTGCCACGCGGTTGGGTGCCCGGGCTGTGCGAAAGCGCCCGGACATGGGTTCAGCATGGCCACAATGCCACACACGCAGACGAGAACCCCGCTGAAGCGGCTATGCGCGGGACGGATCGTGGAGTTCAGGCGCGAACCTGAGGGGGTTCCGAAGGGCGATCGTTGGAGTGAGCTCATGCAACTGGGCCTTTCGCTGACGTGGTTTGTCCCGCGCGGGTTCCAGTACCCGAATTGCGCGCGGGGTCGGCGACGCCACCCTTGCGCTGCTCACGCCGCCGCATCCGGTTCATCCCGCAGGCCTTCGCTTGTTGACACACCCACGCTCTACGGCTCGAGGTCCACCCGATCCATGGATCGAGGGGGAGTTCATCCCCCGGGCCGCGGCGACGGATTCGTTCGCCTGATTCCGCCAGGCCTCGCAGTGGACGGCGCAACTGTGCGCGGCTTCTCTACGGGTGCGCCTGTCTGCGGCCCTTCAGGCGCAGGCGCGGCGGTAGGACCGGCCGGCGCGATGACCGTGCCCTGGATCATGTGCACGACGTTCGGCGCCACCTGGAGTGAGGGCAGACGCGGCGTGGCGGGATCCGGACCGGTAATCCTGGGCTGCACCAGCAGGTTCACGATCTGCTCCGCTCCGGGCAACATGCCCGGCGGCGCGCTGACGATCCGGAACCGCAGGCGGAGCAGGCCCGCGTGACTGCCCGCCTGAACGCTCAGCCGGGCACGGCCGGCCTGATCAGTGACCAGGCGCACGGGAGGCGTGCGCCCGCCCAGATAGCTTGCGCCCGGGACCGCCGAAACTTCCACCTCGGCACCGGGCAGACCAGGCACGACCACGAGGCCGGAAGAGTCCAGGCGGTTCTCCACCGACGAGATGTCTTCCGGCGCCGCCAGCCTGTAGACCGTCTTGCGCTGCCCGCTGCGGTCAGCGATCTCCCTCCTGGGAAGCAGAGACTTGAGCTGGGTGATCTGTCCGGGTGCCAGCGCACGCAGCCCCTTCGTCACAGACGCGCCACTCCCCGCGGCCCCGGTTCGCCGGGCCTCAATCGCGTCGGCGCGGTGGCGGTCCAGAGCGCGCACAACCTGGTCTGGTGTGCCAGCGACGGAGGCCGTCGCCAGCTCCACGAGGCGCGAGAGTTGCACATCAATGAGGGTGGTCTCGGGCAGGTTCGTGCCGCCTGCCTCGGCGCCCAGGACGCAGTCGTTCGGAGTGACGGACAGGACTGCGCGTTCAAGGGAGTGCGACAGCGCAGGCGAGACCTCGGTTCGCGAGACCGACAGCCGAGTGCCCGGCTTGATCGCGAACTGCGATGCGGGCGCAAGCGCTGATGCCTCTGTGGTCGCCGCCCTGACGACCGGGCTTCGACCGATCCCCGCTCGGGCTACAGTGGCGGCGTTCGCAGTGGGCAGGGCCTTCAGGAAAAGGTCCAGCGTATTGGCGCTGTACATCCCGCGCTGCTGGTAGTAGACCACGGGACACTTACGCTCGCCGAACTCGAGATTCGATGAGGTTTTCCCCTCGAAACAGTGGTCGGGGTTTGCGGCACGCAGGAGATAGTAGTTGTCGGGCTGCGCCGGGAGGGTGTAGCGGCTCTGGCTATCGGCCCTGACCATGTCCCAGGACTTCCACCTGTCCACCGGATTCACGTCGGGCACGTTCTGATCGATCTTCACCGTGCTGCCGGCGTCTGCGTAGAAGACGTAGGCCCCGGGAATGGTCGCCCCGTTCTCACCGCGAACATACCCGGACAGAGGAGGGCTGGTGGCGGGCACGCCGGTCTCACTCATGAAACGCGCGAGGAGGCCGGCCGTGTACGCCTCGGCCAGGGGGATGGCGAAGTTCAGCGCCTGTTCACGCTGGGCGGTGTTCCCGTTCTCGGCAAGGTCGTAGTGACCGGGCTCGTGGTAGATCTTCTCGGCCACGGTGCGGGCGTAGTCATACGCCTCCCATGGTCCGCCGGGGATTGCAGGGCCATGTTTGTAGGCGCCGAAAGGTACCGCGCTGCTGGCATGGCAGTTGGGGTAGTCCCGGGCATTGCCGTGGCCGTCGGCAGCGTTCTCATAGTCTGAGTGTCCGCCGAAGAAGGCATTGTGCTGGTGCTGGACTACCGCCTGGTCCGCAAGCAGATGACATGCCCAGCCCAACTCGTAGAATGCGCTCTCGGTTGCGCTCCGACTTGGGTAGATGAAAGAGCCAAGACGCCAGATGTTCTGGGCCTTAGTGAAATGCTTTTGGCAGAGCATGACCGCGGAAGGGTACTGGGACTGCAGTTCCGGCACGATGTCCATGTCGATGCTCGCCGGGCCCACACTCAGGAAGTAGCGGAATACGAACCAGTCGAAAATGTCGGCCAGAGTGGCCTCGATGGGCATCTGCAGGCCCTTGCCGTCGGACACGTTATGGTAGTGTTCGCAGCCCGCCCGGCAAGTAATGTCATACTCGTAGACGTCCCAGCTGAATAAGCCCCACAGGACCTCAAGCTGGAAGAGCGCGCGGATTCGGCCGAGGTAGTTGTCCGCGTGGGCTGCTCCGCTGAGCAGGTGCATCTGGTTGGCCTGCGCCACGTCTGCCCAGTTCCCGTAGCCGTCTGCACGCAGGAGCTCGACGGCATGCTGGATGATGTACCCGTGGCCCTTGGGGCTATACAGGTTCTCCCAGGCCGCGTCAGCGAAGTAGGTCAGGACGGGCGTGTCGTCCCGTTCGCCGGCGATTGTGGGCAAGCCGCGATGCTCCTGGGTTGGTGGCGGGTTCCAGGCCAACGCCGGGACGACCATTGCGAACATGAGGATGCCGATCAGAGCGGGGGAAGTGGGGTTGTGGCTGGGGAGGCCTGCGGCTGTCCGCGGCGGGGCTACACAGCCGTGGTGCGGGTGCATCGTCATCTCTCCTTGGTGCCAGGCGACCACGGTTGCGCTCCGCCACATTCCGGCGCGCTCCACGTCCACCCGGGTCGGCATCAGGTGACGGGTGATATACCCCGAACCGATATCAAGAGAGGTTTCTTTCCCGCTCCTTGAACATCCTCCCATGTCTTCTATAGGTGTCTTGCGATGGGTACAGCCCGGCAATGCAGAGAGCAGCGGCGCCGGAACACCGAGCCACTGCGCCGCACTGCCCCTGTGATTGCGCCCCTGATCGGTCTGAGCAGGACGCTTCGGACTCTGCCCCCCAACTTCGGCTGGGCATCCGGCGGATGCCCTCGACGTATCAGTGGGCCTCCGGCAGGCAGTGAGGATCAGGTCCGCCAGGTCGCGCAGGCATCGATCGCGTTGTTCGGACTTCGCCACGGCCTTGTGAGATGTGGGCCCTGTCTGGTGCTCCGCGGGTTCACGGGTCGCTCTCACACAGGTCTCATGCACATGCCGAACGGGGCGGCCGCTGGATGCGGCCGCCCCGTTGTGGTCAGACTGACTTGTGGCTACTTCTCGGCGCAGTTCGGGCAGGTTCCGTCGCAGTTGGACTTGTCGCCGCGTCCCGTTCCATCCCGGGGGCCGGTCTTCATCCCGCGGCCCTCAGCGGGGGCGTTCCACCTGCCCCCCTGACCGCTGCCTGCCTGGTGCCGGTTGCCGGTCCGTGCCACCTGCCCCTGACCGTGCCGGTACGCCTGGCCCTGCCCCTGACCGTGCCAGTATGCCTGGCCCTGGCCCTGGCCGTCTCTCGCCTGCCAGCGGTTCCCCTGCTGTCCCTGATCAGCCATGCGGCCCTGGAACCCTGGCCCCGCCTGAACTCTATGCCCCGCCGTCACTGCGGGCTTCCGCGCGTCTTCATTGTCGCGCACTTCCGCGGATGCGGCCACGATGCTCAGCGTCAGTGCGAAGATCCCGACGATCACAGCGTAGGTAAAGATGCGGTTGGTCATTTCTGCCACCTCCGTTGTTTTGTTGCGTCTGGCTATATGACGGTACTGGGAGGAGGTGGATTCCATTTTATTCTTCCAGGCCCGCGAGATCCGCAGATCGGTCATCTTCCGCCTGGACAACCGAGGGCACGGCGCTAATTCAGTCCCTCCGCGACCTTCTCCAGTTCCTCTCGCGGTAACGCACCCGTGACGACAATGTTGATGCTGCCCTTCTGGACTGTCACCACATTTCCCAGAGGGCCCAGTGCGCGTTCGAACCGTCTCGGCGTGCCTGGGGTGTGGGAGGCGTCGCCCTGGCCTCGCCATCGGCCGCCATGCTCGCCCCCGTCGCGCCCGTCCTGTGGTCCGTTCAGGCCGCGGCCCTGCCCGTTCACCCGCCCGGGCCTTCCGGCCTGCATCTGTATGATCGAGAGCGGGCTCAGGCCGTCGGTGTAGCGCAATTCGGCGGCCAGTCGGGTGCCCTGGCGCAGACGGTGCAGGTAGCTGCCCTGCTCCTTGAAGCCCGGAGGGATATAGCGCGGCTTCATGAGCTTGAAGCCGACCGTCTCCTGCAACGCCCGGTCATCGATGGCCTCGATCGCCACGGATGGCCCTTGCTCCGAGGGCGGCGGGGCCTGCGAGACTGGGGGTTCCACGTCGAAGCGGATCGTTTCATACCGCGTGTCCGAGATTGCCCTGCCGTCACTGGCGATCGCCACCGTACGCAGGGGGAAGTGATTCTGCTGATCGACCCAGAGATCCAGCCCGCCGCCGCGCTCGCGACGTACGGCAACATGCAGCGCCGGCCGCTCAGCCACCCGGGCTGGTGCGAGTACTCTTACCACGTAGTGTTCGCGGAGCAGGTCTCGGTCCACACAGGGCGGGTCTTCGCCGACGTGCATGGCCCGCCTCCCCCGGCCTCCGCCGCCCCGGAGCCAGACGCTACCGTCCATCTGGACCAGTTCGGCACCCTCCAACGGGCCGTCCAAATAGCGGATGATCACGCGGCCGGAACCACGATGGATCTCCGCCCGCGACTGTATGAACCCGGCGGCGGTGTAGGCGCGGGTCTGCACGGTGCCCCTGCTCGGCAGTTCGCGCCGGGCTTCCTGGGCCGCCACCACAAGCTCAATGGCCCGGTGGCGCATGAGCTGACCATAGCCGAGCATCGCGGCGGCGGCCACCACCAGGGAGCCGAGGAAGAAGAACACGATCGTCTTGAGCTGGGAACGGCCTGCCCTCACCCGTCGTCGCCTCCGGTATCCAGCATCGCAAGGCTCATGCCCAGCGCGGCCTGGTCGGACATGGGCTGCTGCCAGCTCACCGCGACAAGCTGTTCATTACTGACCTGTGTGGCAGCAACGTCGAAGTTAGTGTCCGCGGGCGCCACCGGTGGCAGTACCGTCCCGTGCAGCACCAGGACAGCAATGAGCGCGGCAGCGGCCATGGCCACCGCGGGCTGCCACGCCGACTGCCACCCGGACAGTCTGCGGCCGCGTGGGCGTAGTTGGCCGCGCACCGCCGGCCACAGATCAGGCGGCTTGTCTGCCGGGAGCGTGCCCAGGGCGGTGCTCACCGCCCGGTATCGCTCCAGTTCCTGGCGGCATGCCTCACAGTCCCGCAGGTGGGCCTCGATCGCGGCTGACAGAGTGTCGGGCAGCAGTCCCAGGTCATACTCATTGAGTTTCCTTCGCACCTGTGAGCAGTTCATCGCCATTGACCTCACATGTTTCGCTCCAGTTTCCTTTTCAGTAAGTCGCGACCCCTGGCCAGGCGCGAGATGACGGTGCCCTTCTTCAGGCCCAGTGCGTCCATGATCTCCTCGACAGACATGCCCTCCAGATGGTGCATCAACACGACAGTCCGCTGGTGCTCGGGGAGGCTCATGACTGCGCGCCGCACCGCGGCGTCGGAGTCTCTCTGCGCCACATCCTCCGCGGTTCGGGCTCCATCGTCGGCGACCCCCTCCGCGCCGCGCGGGTCGTCCTCGATGCGCGTCTCGGGTGGCGCCGACCTCAGGGCATCCCGGGCGAAATTGAGCAGGATCGACCTCAGCCATCCGCCGAATGCCCGGTCGTTGCGCAGGCCGGGCAGCTTCTCCCACGCTTTGACGAACGTCTCCTGCGTGACATCCGCGGCCGCGTCCGCCGAACCGGTGAAATGGAGAGCCAGCCGGTACATGGTATCCTGGTACTGGCGGAAGAGGGACCCGAAGGCGTTCTCATCCCCTTGCTTCGCGCGACGCACCAGTTCCTGCTCATTGGCGTTCATCGGCGGTCGGTCACCATGCCTGATCTGAACTCCGCTGGGGCCCGGGGGCCCTTGCGCTCGCGAAGAGCCCCGGGCCGCTGCCACGCTTCACTCAATCC